>JAHIFK010000075.1 GCA_018900975.1 Methanobacteriota archaeon | reverse complement strand
TATCTGCGATATTGATAGAGAATAGACCAAGCTGTACCGTAGGAACTACGGGAATTTACGACCGTCAAGGACTTTCAATAGAGAGCCGATGCAGCGGTACGCCCAAGCCCTTTAGGGTTGGGTAGTTCACTCAGTTTCATGTATATACTTTACGAGAGGTGTAAATTCATAATACTATCGGTACAATCGGGATAGTCAGTATCTTGACTCCCATGAACAGGTATACAACGGCGGTTACACCTGTCGCAAGTATGCTCTGCCGCAGTTCTTTTTCACTGTTCGACACTCTTTTGCTGATGAGATATCCTGCCCATAACGTGAAAATAAAACCCGCAAGAAGCAGGAGTATCTGAATATTATTTATCGTCTGGAAATTTACCGCGAATTCCCATACCTTCCCGAACAATTTTCCTATAGTGCCTGTTATCAGGAACATCCCTTTCAGGAACCTGAAGGTATTCTCAGCCAGATAGACAGACAGAGCCAGCGGTATGAAGGCATAAGACAGGTCAATGAATTTCTGTTTCGTGTTCCCGCCTGCAAAGACCTTTGTGGAAAGGTATAATAGGCCTGCGGCTCCAAGCGTTATCAATGTCGTTTTTATTCATTTTCCCTCAGAAATACACAGGGAAGTAAGGCAAAAGCTTTGCCTGGATGATCCTGTCTATTCCGAAAAGCATCATCAAGCCTACAAGTATCAGTATGAGACCTGAAAGCCTCTTAAAGAAATGTCCTCTCTTCACGAACCATTTAACATTTCCTGAAACTGCCTTACCTGAATACGCTATGATGAGCATAGGAATAGAGACACCTATCGAATATACGATAAGAAGAAGAGCGCTATATAAGAGGTCCACCCCGCCAGAGCTCAATTGCACGAATGCGAATACTGCTCCGAGGATGGGTCCCACGCAGGGTATCCATAGTACGCCCAGGGACATTCCAAGGAAAAGACCGCTGAGGAGGCCTCCACTGGGAGCTTTTGAAGTAAGTTTACCAAGGAATGACATCCGCTCCCGCGCAGAATTCACTGCCGAGCTTGAAATACTGACAAATATCTGATTAATATCATCGTCAAAAAGGATCGCCCCCATTAATATAATGAAAAATATCGAGAACCAGCGCAGGTATTCTGCGAAAAAACCAAAAGAGGCTACAGCATTAATGAGGAGACCCATCAACGTGAAAGTTATGGACATCCCTGTTACAATAGCTAAGGGTCTGAACCTGCTTCCTACGGAACCTGATAATACTGCAGGTAGTATGGGAAGAATACAGGGTGTGACCACTGTGGCTAGCCCTGCGATGAAAACCCATAATACTGACGGCGCAGCTTCCATAAATAAGGGTCCTTAAATATCAATTCCGTAATTGTTAGTCGCTTCAGAGATGACACTATTCAGGTTCGAGGTCATTCTTATAATTAATGTATTGTTCTCCATATTGACATCGTATGACCTGAAGCCGCGACCCTGGCTTGAATTCTTAAGGTCGTTAAATGTTGCCAGCGGTACCGCAGCGTTGTCTTTAATGCTGAATGCTATTTCTCCGGTAACATCGCTTCCTGATTTTACAAGACCTATGTAGCTTGCATCAGCAAATGAAGGTGCCACCGTGTTTATCTTGGCAAACCCCGCGTTCTCATCATCAACTTTTTCCAGGATGGATCGATAGGAGTTATATGAGGTCGAATTGCTCTGCTCTTTAAAGAGCGCAAGCACGCCGTTCGTCCTGTCTTTTGTGCTAAAAATGTATGGTCTTGTATACAGGATATTATCCACACCATTCCCTGCATTTGATTTCACGTTTGCGATGGATTTCCCGACATCATGAAATTCCACAAAAGTGCCATCAGGATATTCTGAATTTAGCATCCCTATTATCGGAGTTCCGTAAAAATCTGAACCAAGCATGTAATTCTGTTCTATACCAACCCCCTGCTTCATGTTGGCGAAATATGCCCATGATATACCTGCGGGAATGAATTTCAAGCCATCGCTTAAGGATCTGAAATTATCAGGCAGGGAAAGGGGTGACAGGTCTGTTTGTGGTGCGTTTATCGCGGGTGTCGATGCAGCAGGTACGCTTGCGAGTTTCGCAGTCAGTATAGGCTTGTAATTGTCGCTTACATCCGGCGTGTTCGTTTTCAAACCCGGATACTTGGGTCCGTATTCCTGATCTATCAATGCCCTGGCTTCCTTAAGGGTCTTGCCTGATGCGAGGTAGTTCTGGAATTTTATTGCGTCGTCCTGTTTATCCGTGGCAGGACCTCCGCCAAATGCTAAATAGGCTATTGCTGCCAGCAGGATCACCGCTGCCGCAGCTATCATCAATGTGTTGTTTCCCTTCTTTTTCGTAACATTCATATTATTAGCTTTCCGTTCAGGTCTCATTTTTCAGTCCTCTTGTTAAAAGTGCTATCTCGTTAATAGTGTTCAGGAACGTCTGGTTGTCAACATATCCGGGCAGCCTTTTTATCTCAGTGCCGTTCGCGTAAAGGAACAGTTCATGGGGAGTGCCGCGTACCCCATTAAATCTTATGTTCTTCTGTTTATAGACGTCTATCATAACTATCGTAAAGTTATTTGAGAGTATCCCGACAATGCTCTTGTTCGTGAAAGACTCCTCTTCGAACTTATTGCACCAGCCGCATGCCTCAGACCGGAAATATACGAATAAAGGCTTTTCCGTTGCATTGGAAACTTCCAGGGCGGTCGTGAGGTTGGTGTGGAATTTGAGGTCTTGTAACTTCAATTTTTCGGAGTCGGGAGCAAGAGCGTCAAGACATCCAGAAAACAGAACGATCAGGAGAAGTAATACTGGTATCCATCTCTTAAGTGTCATTGACTTTGCAATAGGTGTAAAGTAATATAAGGATTGCGGTATTACTCAAGCCTATTATGTAAAAACTCAGGAAAAAAAGGAAATAATTGATCTAAACCCTAACTTTTCTTTATCCTCGCCACTGCAAGCCTGATGTCATCATCCTTGACAGTTGTCCTTCCTGCATGTTTTGCCAGTGTTATTGCTTCGCGGGAAACATCAATTCCATAATCTTCAAGAACTCTTGCAAGTTCGATGCCTGCTCCTTCGCTCACTCTATCTGCTCCCGCCTTTCTGATGATGCGCTCAACCGGCGCAAGTGGAAGAACGGGTGGTACCTGTTGTGTCATTTATTTTCACCTCTTAATTAAAATCTACGATTACTTATAATTGAAAATAAAAGTATAAATAACTTTTCAGACAGAATAAACAGTTAATAGACGAAGATAGCCCTTTTTTCACATGATAATCAAATAATATCACTGAGAACGGGCACTTGCAGCAAGAAAATCGCGTACGAGCTTTGCGCCAAGAAGAGCAGTTCCACCCGAGTCATACTCAGGCGCTATTTCGACAAGATCAAAACCCACTATCTGAGGCGCCAGGCATAATATCACTTCCCTGACATCGCGCGGCGTTATCCCATAAGGTTCAGGTGTCCCAAGAGCAGGGGCATAAGCAGGGTCGACGGCATCCATATCCACCGAGAGGTAGATCGGACCCCTGATATCTTTTTGAATATCCTCGATCACGCTTTTTATTCCCTTTGAAATGACATCCTCAGCAGAGAACACTTTAATATTGTTTTCCCTGACATATTCGTACTCTTCACGATTTCCGCTCCTGATACCCACTGATGCATATTTGTTGGTAACATCCTCGATTATGTGCCTTGAGATGCATGCATGGCTGTTCTTTTCACCCCCATATTCCTCCCTCATGTCCATGTGCGCGTCAAGGACAACGAAACCAATGTCAGGATATTTTGTTTTACATGCATTTACAAATGGGAACGTCAGGGAATGTTCCCCGCCCAGCATTATAGGGATCTTTCCGTCCCTGACATATTTTTCAGCATGAACCGATATTAATTCAAGCGTCTCATCTATGGTTACGGCTACTTCAAGGTCTCCAGCATCGTGTATCTGGACATCTGTAAGATCAATATCAAAAAAATTGCTATAGGTTTCAAAATTGTATGATGAAACCCTCATCTCCTGTGGGGCGAGCCTGCTTCCAAGCCTGAAGCTTGATGTGCCGTCAAACGGCACCCCACAGATCACATATCGGGCTTTGTTATAATCAGAGTTTGCGTCTGCAAAAAGAGTAGTCGACATCTATATACGCATATCAATTTTCATTTTTCCCATTGAAATAAGATAGGAAATATCTTTGCCAGCTTCAACTTTTCCCTTCAGTTCTTCAGGGATCTTGATTTCCAGCGTGGAATAGTCCGAATTGTCCATTACCATGGCCACATCACCTGAAACAGAGAGCACCTGCCCATTTTTCCTATCTACGATAGGTACATAGATCTTCTCAGTCACCGGGGCAATTATCGATCGTTTTGTGCCGTCAAAAATGCCAATAGCATCTATCCTGGATTTTGCCGAACCGTGCTTCCCTGTCTTTGAATGTGTCATGCTCTTGATGACGCAGGGTTCGTCATCGATAAGAACATACCTTCCTTCTTTTAATGAGCGTACTTCTATTTGTTCCTTCATTGTAATTCTCCTGCCTTCAAGATACCTTCTAATATAATAAATATGTCGATGATTTGAATATCAGGATAATATACGGGCTATGGAAGATAAAACTCAGATATCCAGTACTACTCTTGCTACCCATTTATCGCCTGTTTTCTTAACTTCAAGCAAATGATAGGTCACTGCCTTCACGTCAGACCTGAGGTTATGCTTTTCCCTGTCTATCTTATCGCCCTTTGCCACGCCTTTTAGCATATAAACATCGTTCTTTTTGATATTTACGTCAAATACGCTGAAAAGCAGGGATTCAGAATCCTTAAGGAACACGAGCTCAGAGAGCCAGTCAATGAGCAAACCGTCGACAGCTTCATTTTCAAGCATGATTTCGTGTATCAAAAGCGGCTTCACGGTTTTTGTGTCTGCCATGACCTCAAAAGTAGCCACTGCGGAGTCCCTGAATACCTCCTCCAGTGTGCTCCCTGAAGCCTCAAAAGCAGCGTCAGCACTGGATAGTTCTTCGAGATATCGAAAGGGCATAAAAATAACATATATCATCAGTCCCTATTTATAGCAAGCCCCTCAATATCTGTAAAGCCCTGTCTTAATCTTAATTATCAATATCTAACTATCAATCATTAGCGATTAATTATATATCGAAGCATATCAAATATATACATGGAGGAGTAAAACATGTATAAATTAGAAAATCGGCTTTTAAGGGACATAATGACAAGGGGTGTAGTAACAGTGGCTGTCACAGCAAAAGTAAGAGATATAGCGTCATTGCTGAGCAAACAGGGACTGTCAGGAGTCGCCGTGATAGGCAATGACGGCGTGGCAGTTGGCGTGATCTCAGATATGGACATTCTTAAAGTTATAGGCAAAGATAACTGGGAAAATATTACTGCTGAATCTATAATGACATCTAACATCCAGATAATAAGGCCAATGTGCACAATCGGGGAAGCGGCAAAGATAATGAGAGAGAAAGCCATCCACAGGCTGCTGGTCTTTTCAGAGCATGGTGTGGGCGCATCCCACAGACCTATCGGTATTGTGAGCGCAAGCGATATTGTAAGGGAAGCGGCAAGAGAAAATTCAAGCTAACAACATCGGTTAAGTGAATAATTGAGAAATTGCACATGGATCGTGCGGATGGGCGCGCAGATCTTGATGATCCGTCCAATCCACGTCATAAATGTTCGATTGTATCATATTTTAAAATAAATAAAATTTTTTTATATGTTTGTACGTTTTATCAAAGTATAAATGCGTTTTTATATTAGTTTGAATTCTTCAGTGAGATGTGCAATCCACCACAAAAATTTATATACTTGCATGATAATCATGATAATTACAAAACGAGTCAAAAAACGGGGTGAATATTATGGTTAAGAAAGATAAAGCAAAATTGGACATTGGTGAACAGTCAAAAGAAAAATTCAACTTGTGGTCAGGGAACGGTACTGATTTTTTAAAGATGTGTGGTGATTCCCAGATGAAAATATGCAATTCATGGGTTGAGTCCATGGAAGAACTTTCAAAGAAAGCCAAAAATATTTCTTCGGAGGCAGTACCGGAAAAGTATAAGGAATTCTATGATGAATGGGTGAAGTCTTACCAGAACTCGTTTGGAAAATATTATCCATTGCCCTCGCAGGACTCAGGTAAAGAATTGCTTGGCTCCCTCATGTCTCAAGCTGAGGAATCCAACCGACTCTACAAATCGTGGATCGCTGAGATGGACAGGAACTCGAAGAAGACCCAGGAAGCGATGATGGGTGAACCCAGCCCCGTGAAATACAAAGAATGCAGTGAAATGTGGGTGACATCTTATGAAAAGATGTTCGATGCTTTTCTCACACTGCCGACCATGAAAAGGGTGAGAGAGAACATTGAGAATTACACAGGTGTGCCTGATATATACTCAGATAATTACAGGCAGATGACAAAGGTGTGGAAGGATTCGTACGCAAGGCTTTGCATGCCGCTGGTCGATTCAGCACTCGCACTGTCTGAGAAAGCGGCTGAGATCTCAAGAGGCAAAACAGATCCTGAAGCCTACAAGGAATTCTATTCCATGTGGACAAAGTCATATCAGGAAAACTACAGCAGACTGGTGGATGAACAGCCTATGGAACTATCAAAAGAAACACTTGATAATTTCACACAGAGTGTCAATATCTACCTGAACATGTACAAGTCCTGGATATCTGCGCTTGAAAAGATGTCAGAAAAGAGCACGGAACTCTCGAACGCTTCGACAGACCCTGAGTCACACAAGGAATTCTATGATCTATGGACAAAGATGTACGAGAAAGCTTTTGATAACTTCTTTGAGGACATGCCAATGGTAGGCCCAATGAAGGGAACTATGGAGCCTGTAAAGGTCGCAGCCAGGACCTATGCTGACGCATATGTAAAGATGTCAAGGATGAGGACAAAGTCAACATTCGATGATGCAAGACGGTTTTAAGATGGAATGGCCCCAACTTTGATCCAATTCGTGAATTCTTCAATGCGCGGTCGAGGACATGCGAAGACTCCTTTGGCATGTTCGTGGGTTCCAAATCACAGGGCGAGGTGTGTCCAAAGATCACTTCTTGGTTAAAGACCAGATCGCGTCTTGAAAGCGGGAGCACGGGCAAACTTAAAAAGACATTCTAAAACCGGAGTTGATTAATATATGAGGGTCAAAGACAAAGTAACTATTATCACAGGCGCTGGAAGCGGGATCGGGAGAGGGACGGCGCTGCTGTTTGGCAGTGAAGGGGCAAAAGTAGTTGTGGCGGATGTGAATGAGAAAGGGGGGGAGGAGACTGCAAACGAGATCAGGCAGAACGGGGGCGAGGCGTTCTTTGCCAGGCTTGACGTTTCCAACAGGGAACAGGTAAAAAATGTCGTTCAGGAAACGATCAAAAAATATGGCAGGATCGACGTGCTGATAAACAATGCAGGGATTATCCAGGATGCCCTTGTCGTAAAAATGACCGAGGAGCAGTGGGATAGGGTCATAAATATCAATCTTAAAGGTCCTTTCAACTGCATACAGGCTGTTGTGGGGACTATGATAGAACAGGGAAGCGGCGAGATAATCAACGTGTCTTCCATTGTGGGATTGTACGGAAATATCGGGCAGATAAACTATGCATCTTCAAAGGCCGGATTGATAGGCATGACAAAGACCCTGGCAAAGGAACTGGGGAAAAAAGGGATCAGGGTAAATGCCATAGCTCCCGGGTTCATACTTACTCCAATGACTTCTGGCATCCCGGAAAAGATACTTGAAATGATGAAGGAAAAAACCCCTCTTAAGAGATTGGGGCAGATCGAGGATGTTGCTAATACTCTTTTATTCCTTGCTTCGGATGAAGCGAGTTTTATTAATGGCGCGGTCATCTCCGTGGACGGAGGGCTGCTAATATAATATGTCTGGAAAAATGTCCGGGGGAAACAATGAGTTGCCCTGGTCGTAAAGAGGTGATATTATAAAGAAGGACAGGGGAAGGCTGGATGGTAAAGTTGCTCTTGTTACCGGAGGCTCAAGGGGGATAGGAAAAGCTATCGCTCTTCGGCTTGCGGAAGATGGGGCTGATGTTGTGGTTAACTACCAGAACAAAAAAGAACATGCACAAAAGGTATCAAAGCTGATCGACCAGATCGGTATGGCCGATGAGCTTGAAAAATTAAAAACCAGGATAGAGCGGATGGATAGTAAGGCACATGCAAAGGAATTATCCGATCGGATCGAATCGATTGGAAAGCATTCTTTCATGTGTCAGGCTGACGTGGGCGATCTGGAACAGGTGAACCGGATGCGGGACCTGGTTGTCAAACAGTTCGGGAAAGTAGATATTCTTGTTAACAACGCAGGTATAGTCCGGGATAAATCCTTTGTCAAAATGACCCATGACATGTGGAATGAAGTGCTCTCCGTGAACCTTGATGGCACTTTCTTCTGCACCAAAGCTTTCATTGAGGGTATGGTAGAGAGAAAGTACGGACGGATAGTGAACATATCTTCAGTCATCGGGAGGATGGGTAACTTCGGGCAGGCAAACTATACTGCTTCAAAGGCCGGGATAATAGGTCTTACAAAGGCGCTGGCAAAGGAATTTGCTGGAAAGGGCATAACTGTGAACGCAGTAGCTCCCGGGTTCATTGAGACAGATATGGTAAAAGGCGTTTCTGGTGAAGTGATGGAAAAGATACTGGCTCAGATACCCCTTCGGAGACTGGGAAGAGCTTCCGAGGTCGCAGGCACTGTGGCTTACCTGGCATCGCGGGACGGGGATTACATTACAGGTCAGGTGATCGATATAAACGGGGGGTTATACATCTAATAGTGAAAAAAATTAATATAGTTCATAAATAATCGTTATATATGCTAGAAAATTATATATACTGAATAAATCAAATTATACATTGCCAAAAACGTATAATATAAAGAGATGAATCAAATGGCAAACAATGGGTTAGTGGCAGATGAATTACGTAGTGCCTTAATTAAGGAAATGGACCGTAAGGTTTCCCTTCCCAGGATGGGATCGCTTTCCGAATACCCGGTTGACACTGGAGCTTATTCAAAATTCAGTGTCCTCAAAAGGAAGGAAGTATCCGAAGATCTTGACGACATAAATGCGGAAAGGGCAAGATATCTGCTGAACATAGACGACGCTTTGATCGAATTGCTCAAATAAGAAAGCGTACGTAAGAAAGAGCAATATTGCATAAGGTAGCTTTGTTCTTATCTATTGGGTAAACCGAAAATGAATAATGGGGTAAGGTAAGATTCAACAATAGCCGCCAGTAAGAGCAGGGGGACTATTATTTTAATATAAAAAATGATGCCCTGTTTTAATTCATGCGACAGGTCATATATCGTTTTCAGATGCGTCAAATATAAATATGCAGCATGGCCAAGCCGGAAGCCGATACCTACGCTTATAAGTATCATGGGAAGTTCGATAATGCCGTGAGGCAGGATCGCAGCAATTACAAAAAAAGCGCCATGCTTCCTGAAAAAAAATTCTACAAGTATGCCAAGAACAGCCCCGTTAATGGCTGCAAAAGCAAATGGTATTATTCCAAATCCTAAACCCAGCACAAGTGCCATAAAACTGATGCGTACATTGTTCTTGAAAATTTCCAGCATCATTTCGAATGGGTCAAGCGCGGTAAAGGCTCCAAAAGTTTCCTTGAGCAGATCAAGCAGTTTATCAGGGACAGCAGGGTATATTGCCGATATCAGTATGCCAACAGTGAACGAAACGCCAAAAACAGCAACAGCGGCAAGGATGTATTTTCTTGAAGAGTAGAAATATTCCAGGTCCTTCTGCATGCTATACTCCCATCATGATACGCAGAGTATTTCTTACTGCTGGTGATAAGCCGAGAACGAGAATGACAAGTTTCATGAGTGGTAAGAGTTTTTTATCCTTATCGTCATCGAACTGGCGGTCAAGCAAATAAAATACGGGAATGAACACAAGCAGCTTGAGTGGAAACATCACAAGCGCCGGGTGGTCAGTGAAATTCCCTGCCATGTCGATGAAAAGCGTCGGTACAACATGCTTTTCATAATAACCGAGCCAGTCCATCCCCACGAAAGTGGACGATGCGTCAAGCAGATGGGCGAACAGGATGGAGATATTGAGCCTGTCTGTGAGAATAGCAAAACTGAACCGCCGGGAAACAAGATATACTACACCAGTCGAGAGGATACCAAGGGTCAATATCGCGATACCGTAATCGAGGTGCTTCACTTCCCCTATGTACAGAAGAATTGCGATATTTACAAGCGTCCAGGCTATACCAGCGGCGCAGAAAAATCCGTGATAGTCCTTTATTTTCCCGTTCCTTTCAAGAGCCAGGGCAATTGAAAGAACTGATATTGTCACTGCAAAAATGACGAAATAAATGATTGGCGTAACGAAAAGATACTGTAACGGCGGCAGGAATAAACCTGAGTCTTCAAGCACCCGCAGCGACGAGCCTGCAAGGATGTAGGGAGTGACCGATATTATAAAACGGGTGTCGATCTCAACTTTGAGTTTTACAAGCAGCTTGAAAACCCCGAACAGGCTTATTCCCAGAAGGATAGCGTAAGTCACGGTGTCCACTGGATTGTAGGAAGCGTCGTTGACTATGCCGTTTATGAAATACTTATATATATACTGCCAGAAAGTATCTAATATATTCATATTGAGACCTTATGAAAAAAAGAGAAAATCGTAAGAATAAGTGGATGGAGCTTCCGAGGATCGTAGATGTTGGTCATGGGGTAATTCATGATACTGGTAAAGTATGTAAAGACCTTAAACTTAATGGGAATGGACTTATAGTTGCGGGAAACTCTACGCTTCGGGCAGCGGGAAAGACTGCTGCATCATCCCTTGAAGAAGCGGGTTATACCGTGAACACTGTTGTTGTAAAGACGCCTACGCTTGAGGAGGTAGCAAAAGTTGAGAACAAAGCAGGCGAGGTAAAAGCTTCATTCCTGCTCGGAGTAGGGGGCGGGAAGGCAATAGACATAGCGAAACTTGCATCCATGCACCTTGACCTGCCGTTCATAAGCATCCCCACGGCTGCGTCGCATGATGGCATCGTTTCCTCCCGCGCTTCGATAATAAAAGAAGGGAGGGCGACCTCTGAAGCCGCGCATACGCCGCTTGCAGTGGTTGCTGATACTGCGATCATAGTAAAAGCGCCGCACAGGCTTCTTGCATCAGGTTGCGGCGATATTATTTCAAATTATACTGCGGTTAAGGACTGGGACCTTGCGCACAGGCTTCGCGGCGAGCCTTTCAGCGAATACGCTTCCATAATCTCAACGATGACCGCGAAAATGCTAATTGAATCAGCGGATACCATAAAACCGGGTATCGAAGAGTCAGCATGGATGGTGATGAAAGCGCTTGTTGCAAGCGGTGTTGCTATGAGTATCGCTGGTTCTTCCCGACCCGCAAGCGGTTCAGAGCACAAGTTCAGCCACGCGCTGGATGAAATAGCGCCAAAGCCTGCATTGCACGGTGAACAGTGCGGAGTGGGGACAATAATGATGATGTACCTGCACGGGGGTAACTGGCAGGAAGTCAGGAACGCCCTGAAAATTATCGGCGCGCCTGTAAATGCCCACGAACTGGGCATAAAGGAAGAATATATTATCAAAGCACTCCTTCATGCACACGAAATCCGCCCTGAGAGGTACACGATACTCGGGACAGGGCTTACTCAAGATGCGGCAGAGAACGTCGCAAGGATCACTAAAGTGATTTGATAATAATAAGAATAAACAGGTGAAGCAAATGGAAGAATCAGATACAATAATAACATTAATTGGAACAAAACTTGCAAAAGTAGGGAACGAGTTCATTTTTAAGAGCGGCGCAAAGGAGTGCGAGCCGTGCAGGTTAAATAAAACCTGTCTTGGTCTTAATTCGGGAAGCACCTACAGGATAACCGCGCTTCGAAACGGGGGAAAGCTTGAGTGTTTCGTGCACGATTCAGGCGTCTGCGCCGTGGAAGTTATTGAGCTGCCTGTTGAAATAAGCGTTGAATCAAGGAAAGCCATCAAAGGCTCGACAATAGTGTTTGAGCCAGTGCCCTGCAATATAACAGGCTGCATTAATTATGCCGTATGTCGTCCTGCTGGACTGAGGCGCGGGGATAAGTTCACTTTGGTAAGTGTCGGAGAGGATATCTCAGGTTCATGCGAGAAGGATTATACATTAAAAGTAGCTGAGGTGAAAAGACTAACATGAAGAAGGCGAACGAGAATAAATGCACGGAATGCATGAAAGAATTGAACATCAAGATACGATATCCTGTGTATTCGTCACGACTTGCTGTGACCGGATACCGGTGCAAAGAATGCCACGAGAAAGCCAAATCCCCGGAGGCCAGGAAACGCGAAGAAGAGATGAGTAAATTTATCACTGAAGTGCCAAAACCCGAGAACGTGAAGCAGGATATAAGGAAAGCGCTGGAAAAGAAATAGAGATGCTGACAAAGCCGGTTTCTGAACTTACTGATGAGGAGACCCGACGTCTCTTAAGACGCGGCAAAGGGCTGACTGATGTGATGGCCACAGTTGTGCCAATACTCGATGATGTGAAGAGGAACGGGGATGCAGCACTTCGCAAATATACGCAGCAGTTTGATAAAGCAAAAATAGAGATGATCGAAGTTCTGGATTCACAGATCGATTCTGCTCTTTCTTCAATTGATGATGTGCTTATCCGGCATCTTGAGAAAGCCGCTGCAAATATCCGCAAATTCCACATCGCGCAGTTACAGAAGTCCTGGATGAAAGAGTTTGATCAGGGTATAAAACTTGGACAGCACATATCGCCTCTTGACAGTGTTGGCGCGTATGTTCCCGGTGGAAGGGCAACGTATCCGAGCACGGCGCTCATGACCGTGATACCTGCAAAAGTTGCAGGTGTTGAGAATGTGGTGGTATGCACTCCGCCAAAGCAGGACGGGAGCGTGAACCCGCTTACGCTTGCAGCCGCTTCTATCGCGGGTGCAGATCGGGTTTTTTGCATCGGGGGTGTGCAGGCTGTCGCCGCGATGGCTTACGGCACAGAGACCGTCCCGAAGGTGGATAAGATCGTTGGACCGGGCAATGTTTATGTAACGGCTGCAAAGATGGCATGCGGGACTGCAATTGATTTTCCCGCAGGACCAAGCGAGTTGCTCATTATTGCTGACAGCTCGTCAAAGTCGGATCATATTGCCGCAGACATGATCGCGCAGGCAGAGCATGACCCTGATGCAGTATGCGTTCTTGTTACAACGTCTGATGATATCGCTAAAAAGGTAAGGTATGATCTTGATCTTCAGATGAAGACCTCTGCCAGGCTGGATATTATCAGTAAGTCGCTTGATAATGCGGCGATACTTACAGGAACTCTTGATGAGTGCATTTGCTTCTCCAACAGGTTCGCGCCAGAACATCTTGAGATAATGACTGATGTGAACATCCTGGGTAGGATAAAGCATGCGGGTTCTATATTCATTGGCAATTACGCCCCTGTCAGCGCTGGCGACTACGCTTCAGGCACTAACCACGTGCTTCCCACAGCAGGATATGCGCGCGTGTTCTCTGGTCTTAATACTGACCATTTTGTGACAAAGTCAAGTGTTCAGATAATAGATAAGAAGGGGCTTGATAGCATAGGTGATACCATTATCGATCTTGCTGAGGCAGAGGGTCTGCCCGCGCATGCGAACGCGGTGAGGGTTAGGAAGTAAAGAAACCTATAAACCTGTTAAATCAAATCTAATCATCATGAATTTCCAGATCCTAGACGCCGACTACACTTATAGCGACGGCAAGCCTGTGGTAAGGCTTTACGGCAGGGATGGGTCAGGGAACAGCGTCTGCTGTTCAGTTCTGGATTTCGAGCCGTATTTTTATGCAAAGGCGCCCCCTGAGAGCGCTGATATTTTAAAGGAACGGTTCAAGGAGCATATAAAACGAATAGAAATTGTCCCTCGGTTTGAGCCTGTAGGGTATTTCAAGAACCCTGTCAGCATGCTAAAGATAATTCTTTACGACCCGAAAGGCGTACCCGCGATACGCGACGATTTAAAACAAATGGTAGACGATGTTTATGAAACCGATATCCTGTTCAGGAACAGGTACATGGTGGACACCAGTCTAGGTGGTATGGGATGGGCGGCAGCAGAACCAGAGGGGAACACGAATGATACCGATATCCTGAGCAGCATCAAAATAACATCAAGAAAAGTAGAACCTGTGGATATCCTGAAAAATGCGCCCTTCCGGCACCTTGCCTTCGATATCGAGTGCCTCCCATTACACGGGGCCATGCCGACGGCAGAGAATTCGCCTATCGTTCTTATAAGCCTTGCTTTTGCGCCAGAATTCAATGGCAAAAAGACGCTCGTGCTTGTGGGAAAAAAGACCGGCATGAGTGGCGATGTCGAAAGCTGCGGAAGCGAAGAGGCAATGCTGCGGCGGTTTTTTGACATCATCGGGGAATACGACCCCGACATCCTTGTGGGCTATAACTCTAACAGTTTTGACATTCCATACATAGTGGACAGGATAAAAGCCCTCAACAGGACCGGGGCAAAGATAGAACCTCTTGCAGGCAGGGATGGAAGAACTCTGTATTACAGGAAGATCGGAAACATCACGCGGGTAAGCGTGATGGGGCGCATCGCAGTGGACGTCCTGCCGCTTCTTCGCCGTGAGTACTCGCTCAAGCAGTACACGCTCAGGAACGCTGCAAAAGAACTTCTGGGGCTTGAGAAACTTGACATACCTTTCCTTGAGATGGAGGCATACTGGAATGATAACGGTGAGAAATTCTCAAAATTCGTTGATTATTCAAGGCGCGACTCCGAGCTTGCGCTTGCCTTCCTTTTGAAGCTTCGGCTTATCGACAAATACATAGCTCTTGCACGGGTGAGCGGGACGCTGCTCCAGGATATCCTTGACGGCGGGCAGACCCAGATGGTCGAGAACCTGATCCTTCGAGAGTACATGAAGCACGACCGTGTACTGTCGGCACGTCCCACTGGCGAGATGTCAGAGGAGCGTTATGATGAAGGAGAAGAACTGGCTGGCGCCGAGGTGCTTCCGCCAAAGAAGGGGCTGCTTGAGAATATCGTGATACTCGACTACAAATCTCTTTACCCGACAATAATGATGGCGCACAACCTGTGCTATACAACAGAAGTGGTGGGCGAGAGACCTGATGATGTGGAGAATGCGCCAACAGGCGGAGTTTTTGTCTCACGGAAAGTTGTAAAAGGAATAGTTCCATCCATACTTGAAGAACTTCTGGACAGAAGGCAGGCGACGCGCGCAAAGATGAAGACAGCGAACGAGGAGGAATATCGCGTACTTGACGCAACGCAGCTTGCTCTCAAGATACTTCTTAACAGCTTCTACGGTTATTCTGGGTATTCAAGGGCGCGGCTTTACAGTATGACCCTTGCAAGCGCAGTAACGAGCTTCGGGCGCGAGAATATCCTGCGCACAAAGAAACTTATTGAGGAGGAAATAAAGGAAATTATTATCAAGGACGGCAGGGCTCTTAAAAAGGATGAAATGGATAAAATAAAAGATGGGAAACACATTGGCCTATCTGTTGTTTATGGGGATACTGACAGCGTTTTCGTTCATCTTCTTGATAAAGAGCTTACTTTTGATGAGGCGCAGCTTGTGGGAAATAGCATCGCAAATACTGTTACTGATTCCCTTGTTAAGCCTATGGAACTTGTTTTTGACTCATTTGCCAGGCGCGCCATATTCATAGCCAAAAAGAGGTACGCCCTCCTGATATTAGAGAAAACTGCGCAGGGTATGAAGGAAAAAATAAAGGTAAAAGGCATGGAAACAGTCCGCCGGGACTGGTGCGGGCTGACCACAAAGACAGTTGAAAGAGTGCTTGAGCTTGTGCTGAAGGAGGCAAAAGTGGATGAAGCTGTCGAACTTGTGAAGGACACCATAAACCGCATAAGGTCAATAGATCCTGGTAAAGACAGCGAGTTGTTCGAAGACCTGATACTGACAAGGCAATATACAAAAAAAGCTGAGAGTTACAAGAACAGGCAGCCGCATATCACAGTTGTGGATAAATTAAAAAGCCGTGGAATGATCGCGAACGTGGGTGACAGGATACCTTTTGTTATCCTGGCAGGGAAGGGGATGTTCGTGGAAAGGGCTGAAGACCCGGAATACGCAAAGGAGAAGAACCTGCCTCTTGATGTGGATTATTATGTCAATAAGCAGATACTCCCCCCGGTTGAGCGCATTCTGTCTGATTTCGGGATAACTGGGGAAATGTTAAGATGGATGGGGGAGAAAAAGGTGGCAACAGAAACAAAACAGAGGCAATTATTCGAATTTTAGGAGAGAAATGAAGATCCACCCAAGATGCGCGCCGTGCCTGTTATCAAGAGTGCAGTTCGAGGCAGAGCTTTCTACAAAAGACCTGGCTCTGCAGAAAAAAGCTGTGCTTGCAGGTATCGAGGTGCTGCGGAAGTACCTTGTTGACGGTGCGCCTGCGACGCATCTATCCACGAAGATACACAGGGAAGCGTACAGGGTACTGGGAGATATCGATCCTTACAGGGAGAAAAAGCGGCAGAGCAATGAGGCTGCCCTGAAGCTCCTGCCGTTCGTTCGTGAGTTCGTGTCAGAAAAGGACGCCTTCAGGCGAGCGGTGCTTGTGTCCATAATCGGCAACTCGTTCGACTTCGGCGTACTGGGGTTTGATGCTGATAAGGCGACAGGAAAAGAGACCATAATGAAGCAGATCAAGCACGGGCTTGATGTGGATGATTCTGACATGATGAGATCAATGCTCAGGGATGTGGTTTACCTTGCTGACAACTGCGGCGAGATTATATTCGATACCCTGCTGTTTGAGGAGATAAAAAAGCTCGGGGGCAGGATCACACTTGTGGTGAGGGGCGCGCCCATACTCAACGATGTTACCATGAAAGAGGCCAGGGAACTTGGCATTGACAAATTGGTGGACAGGGTGCTTACGACCGGGTCGAATGCCATCGGTGTGTGCCTGAAAGAGACGCCGCCTGAGCTTGTGGAGGCGCTGCACGGGGCATCGATTATTATCAGCAAGGGGATGGCGAACTATGAGACTATGTCTGAATATGATTTCAAGCCTATCGCATATCTTTTGAAGACAAAGTGCGAGTCTGTGGCTGAAGCGATGGGGTTGCAGAAAAATATGAGTGTGGCGAGGGTGGAAGGGTAATACGATTGAAGTCACAGACTGCCGGGCTAGAAGCCCAAAAGCATCTGTAAGGATGCTCGATAGTTTTGTATTCATTATGGTTATTCAGAATTCTAATTTTATCTTCAGACGCAACCATTAAAAGAATGGAAGTAAGGAGAGATAATTTATCGGAAATCATTATATGAAGTAATAAAGCTAAAATAGGATGATGATATTCATAATGGCGAATGAGCCCCAAAAACAAAAAAATCATTGTTTTGTTCAATCCGATGCCGGTAAAACATCCTGTGGCTCAACCAAACAAAAAAACCACCTCACTTCAGGTTCCTCTTGTCAACGTGCCGCTCTCGCTTCTGGCTCTTGCAAGGATGGTAGGGGACAGGTTCGATGTCAGGATAATCAATGCAGTGGTGGATACTGATCACAGGAAAATGATCATTGATGCATGTGATAATGCCCTGTGCCTTGCTGTCAGCAGCATGACCTGCTACCAGATACGTGACGGGATCGACGTATGCGCTGCGGTCAAAGAGAAATACCCTGATCTTCCAGTTATATGGGGCGGATACCACCCTACTTCAGAACCAGAACAGACGCTTGAGAGCCCATTTATCGATATAGTTATCATGTGACAATGTTTCACACTTGACTGCGAACAATCTGACTTCCACCCTTCTTTTCAGATTATATTTAGCATTTTTTTTAATTTATCCAGAGCCAATCTGGCATCTTCAAGTTTTTTCGTACCCATGATATTCACCTTACCACTACTGAAAATCATAAATGTGGCATTAAATTCTGGTACACGGTAGACCAGTCCAATGAAACTTTCAGGATTGTATTCCACATCATCAAATCCTAGCTGTTCAACCAGATGGTTCAGGTCCAATGTCCTTCCAAGATCTGAAGCAGTGACAATATTCTGTATTTCTGATTTGATATGTTTAAACTCTATCCCCAAATCCCTTAGTATCTTTTCAAATGCGGGCTGCCAGAGTTCGAGGTCTTCCAGTTTCTTAAGATTGCAAACTACTTTGCCATTTTTTAAAAAGATCGCGGTAAATTTTGGAGATTTAATTCGGTATACCACGCCATCGAACGTCTCTGGATGGTAGGCCACCTTCAGTTTTTCAGCAATGTCTTTGAGTTCTAATATGGTATCGAGATTAACAGTGAGAACTACATTTACCACATTAAGCATAAACTGGTATCGTTCATGCATTGTATATAATATTATTCTTAATAAGTTTATATTTCACCCTCCGCCGACAGGCGGAAAAACCGCAATCTCATCTCCAATTTTAAGCTCAGTATCCAGATCGCTTATTGCTATCCCATTTAGCAGAACACGCACATGGGGCAAAAGATCTCCATCCTCTTTGAAAATCTGCGTTTTCAACAGAGGATATGCATTCACAAGAGAATCCAGAACTTCACCCACATTTTTTCCCTGAACGTCTGCGTCTTTCACTCCGGCATGATCTCTCATGCTTGCAAACAGCCTCACTTTAATTGATACCCTCATAGCATGCTGTTAAGCTTTGGAGATATGCAATAATTACACTTGGCGGGCTCATACCTTGCCGTAGCGCAGTTCTTGCAAAGCTGAACAGGAGCCATTGGGAGTTCAGGATGCAGGACAGTAGCATTTATCATACCCACTATGCTTGGCGGCTCAGGCGCAAGCAGGCACGGCTGATCAACAAATCGCAAGAGAGCTGTAGTTCGAACCGATATTCCTGTGTAGGGGTATGTGTACCACTGGGGATTGTTCAATTTAGAGTTGAATCTTACTGCAGAGAGGTCTATCGGGACGCCTGACACCTTGCCACCCGATCCTCTTGGCGCAGGAGCATTTATTGATGCGCCGCGTGTGGCAAAGTCCAGCCAGTCGTTAATATGAAGTTCCCCGACCATTGGCCTATCATACGGATGCGCCATGACCCAGTGGTGGAATCTCTTCTGGAATAAGTCCTGTATCATATCCGGGGTAAAAGCCTCCCATGCAAGAATTTCTGCCATGGCTGAAGCGCTTGCACCTGTGGCAAAGCCTGCAACATCGAATGGGCTCTGGATCTTACCCATGCCCAGCGCCCTTCTCATCGTATCATAGCCCACCTGCGAAACTGCTTCCAGGATCGCAAGGCACATATCATCTTTGCATATATGGAAATATGAAGGACCAATGTGGTGCCCTATATCGCCAACATGGGTTGGGAGCATGGGGATATTAGCAATATGTACTTTAGCGTCATACGCCGCTTTCACGTATGGTGTGAACTTTTTCTCGTACATCTCAAAATATTTCAATCTATCATATGAACTGTGACCAAAGGTACCCATCAGTTTCATCATCGTTTTTGAAGGGTCGCTCCAGGTCATCTTTAAATATCGTTTCTCCTCCTCTATTGCTTTTTGCACATTGCGGCAGCGCTGCAATACCCTGGTGTACCTGTCACCGAACACGTATATCCCATTGAGACCCCATGATTTGGATGCCATTATCGCCTGCTTATATTCTTTGGCTATAGGCGTTCTTTCAAGAATCTGGGCAATTACCGAGAAAGTGCTTCCAGGAAGAGCCGCAAAGTCCATGGAAGATATAATGCCGTAGAACCCGTTATGGACTCTTGTAGCTTCTATTCCGATTATATCATCCGACTCTTCGATAGTATTTACAAAAACGTCTATTGCATCCTTGAAATCTTTATCCATCTTGTACATTATATCAAGGGTGATGGGCGTCTGCTGCCATTCCAGGAATGCGCAATCCATTGCTGAAACGGTCTTTGTGAGGGATGTTAATATATCGTAATGCAAAAGTAGCGACGCCTGGTATAAGTCCATTGCTTCTTTTGACTGTTCAGGAGTGCGCTTGAAATTCCTCACAACTTCAACAAAAGGACGGCATTGTTCAAGCAGGAAATCTTTGTACCGGTTCTCTTTTATGCACTCAACAGATGCTTTCTGTGCAGCTATGGCATCTTCCACAACCTTCTCAGGAAGGCTTAATTCGCTTATTTGCGATTTATTGGTCATGTTCTTTCCCCCTCATTTTAAACCATACTCCTTTAATTTCCATTCTTCAGGCACTCCTTCCTTTGTCCAGCCTCTCAGGGAATAATACTCGTTCAACATGGTCTTAAGCTTTACAACCTGCCCCTTCGCCGGCCCGTTTGCCGCCCCAACCTTAAGCAGTCTTGATGGAAGGGTATCGTCTTCCTTTTTAAATCCAGCATTGAGATTGTACATGCGCTCAAGGTTCCAGATCCTTGCGCCTATCCTCATGATATCAGATGTATCGCATTCAAAACCTGTTGCAGCTGAATACATATCTGCGTAATTATCTGTGCCTGTAGAGAACATGGTAAACTGGCATAACACCAGGGAATCTATGTAAGCAGTCCAATCCTGCATATCAATTGTCCAGCGAGCTTTATCAAGCGTTGAGAACCTGTTTAATAATTCTTTCGGGGTGCCAAGGATCTCAGGAGAGATCATATAACCCCTCAGATGACATCCTCCCCGGTTTGATGTTGCATATGCTAAACCATGTCCCTGAGCACCACGGGGGTCATAAGCAGGCAGTTCAAGCCCTTTAAC
>JAHIFK010000074.1 GCA_018900975.1 Methanobacteriota archaeon | reverse complement strand
GCTTTCCCTGGAATTTTTTCGTAATGAGACTGAAGCTGAACCTGAAGCAAAAAATTTGATGTTCGGATACAGGTCATAGTATGTTTTGAGCCCGTTCTCCCAGTCCGGGATTTTTTGTATCTCATCAAGGAATACATAAACTGTTTCTCTCATTTCATCAAATGTCCTGTTCAGGATGAGTTTCTGATAACTCTCAAGGACATCTTTCAGGTCAAAGGCTATTTCATCGAAAGAGAAATACAGCACGTTCTTTGGAATGGTCTTTTTCAGGAGGTCTGAAATTATCTGGAACATCAGGGTTGATTTTCCAACTCTCCTTAAACCCCATATCAGAATTATTTGTCTCCTGTCCAGGTATTTTGCTATATCGAAATAGGTTTTTCTTCTGTATTCCCTGAGCCAGCCTTTCTTTACGTGCCCTGTTTTCCACCAGGGATTGAATCTTTCAAGGTCTTCTATTTGCATGAATTACATTATGATGTCATGGATATTTAAAAGTTATGACATCAGGATGTCATTGTTTCGGATTTATCTTACCCTCGTCCCTTCCTTCACCTTCTTCTCAGGCATAAGCAGCACCGCCCCCTCAACGTCCGCAGCGAGCACCATCCCTTTTGACTCCACACCGAACAGTTTCGCTGGCTTCATGTTCGCCATCACAACGACCTGACGCCCCACAAGCTCGGACGGGTTGTGGGACTTGGCGATCCCTGCGACTATCTGCCGCTTCTCGCCGATATCAACTTGCAGCTTAAGAAGTTTATCAGAACCCTTGATATTTTCAGCCGAAAGCACAGTGCCGATCCTGATATCAAGCTTCTGGAACTCTTCATATGTAATTTCAGTCTTATCTTCCTTAACTTCTTCTGAGTGCTTTTTTTCGTTATCCATTGCTATCTTCACTCTCTTATCAAGGATAACTTCCATTTCCTTTATCTTCTTATCCTCAAGTTTTGTGAACAGTATCGAAGGCGCTTCAAGCTTGCTTGCGGTTATCTCCACAAGAGCCTCCTCTAATTTTGCGGCGTGAACATCGCCCGTAAGCCCAAGCTGCTTCCATGCCTTCTCCATGTTTCCCGGCAGTACCGGCTCGAACAGCAACACAAGCGCCTTTCCTATCTGTAGGCAGTTCTTCACCACTTGCTTGCATGCCTCAGGATCTTTCTTGATGAGCTGCCAGGGCTCTTTTGACTGGAAATATGCATTCCCATAAGCAGCCAGTTCCATCATGGCATCAGTGGCTTTCTTGAATTCATATTCATCAAATGCTGCTATTACTGTGTTGATAGTCGATCCTATTTTGTCAAATATCTCCGTATCGACCTTTCCCTCAGGTATCGCTCCGAAGTTCTTATGGGTAAAATGCACAGTCCTGTGCAGGAAATTGCCCAGCGCCCCCACAAGCTCGTTATTCACCTTATCCTGGAATACCTTCCATGAGAAGTTCAGTTCTTTTGTATGAGATGTATAATTCGCGATGTAGTAACGCAAGAGGTCAGGATGGAACCCGTGATCCAGGTAGTCCTCATCCACCCACACCACATAGCCGCGGCTCTTTGAGAACTTTTTATCGTCTATCTTCAGCATGCCCGATGCCACAACAGCCCAGGGCTGCGTGTAACCCGCGCCTTTTAGCATCGCGGGCCAGAAGATGCAGTGATGATAGGTGATGTCCTCTCCGATGAAATGTATGACTCGCGATTCCCTGCGCCAGTATTTCTCCCAATCCCCACCCGTATTATTCGCCCAATCCTCTGTGAATGAGATGTATCCAATTGGCGCATCCACCCAGACATAAACCACGAGGTCGTCATGACCTGGGAAACGCACACCCCATTCAAGGTTCCTTGTGATGCACCAGTCCTTTAGTTCCTTTGCCCACTCTTTCGCATAATTTATAGCATTGGAAGTGCCGCCAAGTGTTTTCAGGTATTCCTGCAGAAAACCTGCAAATTCTGATAACTTGAAAAAGAAATGCTCCTGCTCCCTGTACTCTGCCGGGTTCCCGCATATCCTGCATTTTGCGTTCTTTATCTCGCCAGGTTCAAGATGCTTCCCGCATCCCTGGTCGCATTCATCCCCTCTTGCAGGTTTCCCGCAAAATGGGCATGTGCCTTCCACGAACCTGTCAGGAAGGAAGCGTTCATCGTGAGGGCAGTAAGCCAGCCTGATGACCTGCGGGTACACAAGCCCTTTGTCGATCAGCGCCTCTACGATGCTGTTCGTCCTGGCGTGATTTGTGGGTGAGTCTGTATTCCCGAAGATGCAAAACTCAATTTCCATTCTCTTGAAAATATTCTCAAAATGATCATGATATTTTTTGACCAGTTCAGATGGTGTGATCTTGAGTTCTTCTGCATTTACTACAATGGGGGTTCCATGGGCGTCCGAGCCGCAGACGAACGCAGCGTCCTGCCCCTGTTTGCGCAGGGCGCGGACAAAGATATCAGCGGGTATGTAGGTGCGAAGGTGCCCTATATGGCACTTGCCGTTAGCATAAGGTAGACCACAGGTTACGAGAACTGGTTTAGGGGATGGGAAGTTGGACATGGGGTTCTAACATGGAACTCCAGATATAAAATACATTTCTCAGGCCGGTTTAACGAAAAGCCCGCATTTACATGAGCCTCTTTTTTGAATATCAAGTGTCCTGTGTATGCACGGGCATATCAGGTCCTTATCTTTTTTAGTGTCCCCAGTTACCTGACGGCAGCCGCAGTACTGTATACCATACTCTCTTTTATTCTGCGCAAGACCTTTTATTGCCTGAACGACTATGTCATAATCAGTATTTAATCGCAGACCGTTCTCATTTGCGTAGTCTTTTGCCCACTCATATATCTGGCTCTCAATATCATCCACATTAATCACCTTTTATTTTCTTCTATTTTCTGAATGGATTTTTCTCCCGGTTAGCTTAAAAATCCAGAGCTTGCAGTAGTATGTTTTAAGTTATTCCACTTAATACTTTCGTACCCTCAATACTTCTGGAAATTGTGATATTCAAATGGTACCTTATCTTCCTTGAGGTGCAGGACATATACCAGAACCTTACAAAAGGTTAATACGTTGGATTTACAATTTTATGGTAGAGCTGATTTAATTGTCTGGAACTTTATTGAAAGATGTTTATTATTTATTTGACCCCAAGACTACTTTTGGTACAGAATTTTTTCAAAAATACTACGTTGAAATTGAGCACAGTGAATCAAACATCAATGAATTAAAAACAAG
>JAHIFK010000073.1 GCA_018900975.1 Methanobacteriota archaeon | reverse complement strand
GGTATTGGCGCAGATGCAGATATCGCGATATACGACCTTAAACCAGACCAGATAGACCCCTCAGTCGAACATGCAAAGGTAAAGAGCGCGTTCCAATCCGCAGCCTACACCATCAAAGGTGGCGAGGTCGTGGTGAAGGACGGACAGATAACAGCCACTCCAATGGGCAGGACATACTGGGTGGATGCATCTGTGCCGCAGGAGCATACAGAAGTCATGATGAAGGACATAAGGAATAAATTCAAGAACTATTACTCCATCAGTCTTGCGAGCTATATGGTTCAGGATGCATACCTCACGCATCCGAAAGTCGTAAAGGCTGGAATTCTCCCGGCGGAGGTGAGATAACATGCAGACAGTGACAATTAAAACAAAAAATGATATCAAAATATCAGTTGAAGCTGAGAACATTTCACCCGATAAATTCGCGGGGAAATCTGAAAAGGAAATACAGTCCATGGAAGCCTATATGGGGAACTATAAGACCACGCTTGGCGAACTTTTTTTAATAAAAGTGGAAGGCACTGGCGCGGCTGCTGACACCAAAATAGTCATGGAAGGCAACTTTTCGCGCGTGAAGCGTATTGGAGAAGGAATGACAGCAGGCCTTATCTTGATAAAAGGGAACGTGGACATGCATCTTGGCGCGAAGATGAGCGGAGGCAAGATCACGTTATCTGGCAATGCAGACTCATGGGCAGGCAGGGAGATGAAGGGCGGAGAGCTTATCATCGAAGGAAACGCAGCCTATTACCTTGGCGCCGGATACCGCGGTGAAACATGCGGCATGCGCGGCGGGAAGATCACAGTAATGGGCAGCGCGCTTGACTTTCTGGGAGAGCATATGTGCGGTGGCGAGATAGATGTTAAGGGAAATGTAGGGTTATTACCTGGATTATCTAATAATGGAGGGAAGATCGTGATAGGCGGCAGCACAAGCAGACCGGGCAGCGAGATGGCAAAGGGGACGATAATTGTTAACGGTACCGTGGCTGAGATGATGCCGGTATTCAAGCTCGAAGGAGATGAAGCAGTTGATGGTGTTACCTATAAGAAATACACTGGTGATGTAATTGTTAATGGTAAAGGACTGTTGTATGTAAAATGAGAAAAGAGGTATATTTTTTTAAAAATTTTTAGCCAGTATTCTTTTTTTTCTTCTCTCCATTTTTTTTGAAAAATAGAAAAATATATCATCTATTATAACAAATAAATCTCTGGATAGGTTATTCCATAGTTTGGAAATCATAGGAAGAGAATTTATGATATTAATAGAGAAGTCCAGAAAGTTATATATACTGATTATTTGTGTCGAAATTTTATTGCTATCAAATAGTCTTTTGAGTAGTGGGGCTGAAGCGTCCACATCCTGGACTCATCCTTATAATAATGGAACTGAATGCATAAGTTGTCATAATATCGATAAAATTGAGCTTCCATTACCAGATGCAATTGAAAATGATTTGATTTCAAAAGACAATCAAATCTCGCAAACCGGGGTAACTGGATCAAAAGCATCTGGATCGGAAATTATTTTGATGCAAGGAGGTGGCACAGATTGCGTATCATGTCACGACATTCTTACAGGTTCAGAAATACATGGATAAAGATCATGTTTACCTGTGTGATAGCTGTCATGAAAACAGCAGCGGAATAGTTAATGTAACAGACCCTGAACTTATTAAGAGTGATTTCATGCATGGAATAACATCATGTAAAACCTGCCATGCTCCAAAAGGATATCATGGAAAGGGTACAGTGGGTCCTCTGGGAATTTTAGAAAATATATTAAAAAAGGAAACATAAGTGCGCCTATTGAGAAGAACTCCAATAAAATATAATGATAAATCTATTTAAATATTTAATAGAAAGGTATATTACCTACATTTACCTAAATAATGAATAAGGATAGGAAGGTAAATTATGGATTTTTATAAAGTATATAGGGGAATCTTATTAGTAGGAATAATTATTCAAATAATATTATCATTCAGTTTTGCTTATGCTGAAGAAATGGTATCTCTGGAAGATCCTCACAATGTGGGAATTAACAATGATGAAGCAAAATGTACGGAATGTCATCATCTGGAAAATACTATAAATATTGCAGATGGGACTATCAAAGAGATCTCACCAACAAATATTGTGACACAAGGAGATGGTGATGGCGGACCGGATTGTGTTTCATGCCATGATATAG
The DNA here is from genome assembly GCA_018900975.1 of Methanobacteriota archaeon. Lineage (GTDB taxonomy): Archaea > Halobacteriota > Methanosarcinia > Methanosarcinales > Methanoperedenaceae > Methanoperedens. The sequence goes on along the minus strand of JAHIFK010000073.1, from coordinate 2,216 downwards.
GAGGCAGTGCTCCTGCACATGTGAATGTAACTGCTATGAATGACAACAATGAGATACACAAAAACCTGAACAGCGGTGCAAGAGCCTCAAACCCTACAGCTTACTATGCCAATAACAAGCGCTGTTGGGCATGCCATGCCAATGAAAACGGTAATGGCAGTGAACCTTTATCTAATAATCATCCATCGAACTATAAAACACCCAGAAGATGTGCGGACTGCCACCTACCACTTTTTATGGGCGGGGATAACCATAATCAATTTCCAAACCCAGATTACTCTGGATGTACGGTATGCCACTTCAATATACCCCTATATCTCCGCGCGCACTTTAGCAACGGAATTAATATTCTCACTCCTAATGCTACAACGTGTTATGACTGTCATAATAAGACTGAGATGCTGGTTTATGCCAACGATCCGGATACTGGTAGTGTCTATGGAGGCGTAAATGGTGGCAATAACAGCCCCAGTCACTATGGATTGAAGAGAAACGATATGAGAATCGGAGGAAACGCAAACTGCTCATACTGCCACCAGAACACAAGCACAGTATTTGCAGAAGAAATGATCGATCCGACTCGTAACAGCACTATTGCTAACCACAGTCTGAGCTATAATTCCTCGAATCCTGCCTGTGCTGATTCGCGTTGCCACGGCACAGGTTTAATACATGGTAACAGCCGCACTAAAATGCTCACCAAACCAAGCTTGACCTTGCCCATTTCTTCTTACTGTACCAGCTGCCACGGTTCAAGCGGAAGTGCAACAATAAAGAATCTGGCGAAGCATAACGGCACTGTTGATTGTACTAAGTGTCACCTCTCCACAGCCAGAGACATTCACCCTGTGAAATATCTGCAACCGGATGCAAGCTATAACACAGGCAACTCAACAGCTGTTAACTGCATCAACTGCCACCAGACAGGTCTGGCAGGTTTCCAGACTGCAGCAATGGTCCCAAATCCCATGCATCACAGCGATAATGTCTTCAATGGGTCAATATGGAACAATTACTGGACCTCGCCAAAGGGAGCATGTATCTACTGCCACAACGATACCAAACATAGTGTTATCCCGCTCGGAAGAATACTTCAGTTTGCTCCAGGTTACAGGATGTACGGATCAATTGGTACGAATACCTCATGTTCGAATTGCCATTATAAAGGCGATAGCAACTACTCCCAGATGATCACCACGTTTACATCGTCAATTCTTAATATCCCCCCTGAAATAACCAACGGCACAAACTGGAAAGGAAGAAGTAGCAATTATTATAATCACTCTATACCTTCTTATCAGGACAAGGACTGCAAGGCATGCCACGGTTCGTTACTGAGCAGTGGAGCCAACATGAGTGAGTTCCAGCATAATGTTGGCGGAGGCGATAACTGCATCTATTGTCATGTTCCAGACGATGTCAATACATCTATATTCGCCCGGCATGCTAACATGGACACAACTGATGGTGGTCTAAATAATGTCACGAATAGTGACTGCTGGACATGTCATTATCAGAAAGACATGGATCGAAGCAATGTTTACCTGTGTGAAAGTTGCCATATAAACAGCACAGGTATAGTTACTGTAACCGACCCTGCGCTTATCGAAAGTAATTTTATGCATAAACAAGATATTACCACATGCAGAACGTGTCATGCCCCAGCCAAGCCTCCTAATGTCCCAGCCTATCACCTCAATGCAACTGTGGGTCCTCTGGGACTCGTGGAAAGAATATTGGGTAAAATGAGATAAATATAATGTGTTAGTCATGATAATGATTATACTAATAATCATTATCATGATCCACTTTTTTTACCATAGAGTATATTTAGTTAGAAGTTAATTTCTATTATAATGAATTCCGAAAAGAATTACAGTTAGAAAAATATATTTGGATAACATTTAAATTATAAATACATGGATGCCCTAAAAAGTCCTCCATGAAACAAAAGTAATCAGATTTCAGATAATTATTAACAAAAGGTGAAGAATTGATGGATGCACAAAAAAAGCTCCTTTTATTAATTTTATTATTGTTTTTTTCATCACTGATTTTGTTATTCCAGACGCCGATCATGTACGCTATTGGAGGAGGGCAGCATCGTTTTATTAATGGCAATAATGTGGATTGTTTGAGCTGTCACGGGAATTATCCTGATGCTCCCCATCAGGTAGGATTAGCCGGTCATCAGATAGCTGCTGAGAACAGGAATT
>JAHIFK010000072.1 GCA_018900975.1 Methanobacteriota archaeon | reverse complement strand
TTATCCAATAACAACCCGTCTACACATGCTTGAATTGCTGCCTGGTATCGGCAAGAAGCTCATGTGGGCGATAATCGATGAGAGGAAAAAAGGTAAATTTGAAAGCACAGCGCAGCTTGTGAGCAGGGTGAAAGGGCTGCATGCGCCTGAGAAACTCATCATGAACAGGGTTCTGGATGAATTAAAGGAAGAACATATTAAATACCGCATTTTTACTACCCCTATGCCGCCTAAGAGATGAAACTGTATAAAAATGACCAGCATTTCTTAATTGATAAACTGGCCCTTGGCCGGATAATCGAATACGGGAAACTGGGTGTTTCGGATACTGTGCTTGAAATCGGAGCCGGATACGGGAATCTGACTGAAAAACTTGCAAAGAAAGCGGGCAGGGTGATAGCAATAGAAGCTGATCCTGAACTTGCAGCTTCGCTATACGGGTTGAAGAACGTGGAAGTCATTGTGGGTGATGCACTGAAAATAGATTTCCCGCAGTTCAATAAGGTCATTTCCAATCTTCCCTATTCTATCTCTTCTCCAGTCACTTTCAAGCTGCTACGCTCTAGATTCGAATTCGGGATCCTGATGTACCAGTATGAATTCGCAAAGAGGATGGTGGCAGCGCCGGGTGGCAAGGATTACGGGAGGCTGTCAATAACGGTACAGCATTATGCAGACGTTGAGATACTTGAGGTGTTACCTCCAGCATCGTTTCGTCCTGCGCCTGAGGTAAAGTCTGCAATTGTGAAACTTGTTCCCCGCCCTGCCACTTACACGGTGAAAGATGAGGGTTTTTTCATGAAATTTATTACAGCCGCATTCTCCCAGAGGAGGAAAAAGCTCAGGAATGCGATATTGAATAACGCTATATTTCTCGGCATCAGTGAAAGCTCGATCCTGAAACTGCCTGAAGAGCTTCTCGCGAAAAGGGCTGAAACATTTTCACCACACGAACTTGCAAATATCGCAGACGTCTTATATGAAGAAAAAACTTAAACACTTATAAAACCATTTATATACTATGAAGATCGCCGTTGTTTTTGATAGCGCAGGAACGTTGCTTCGCATGCATCGCGTAGCTAAGGACATAAAGACAGGTGAATTCCTGGATAATGTGGTGTCTACCGAGCTTGTTGGGAAAAAACCTTACTGCGCCCTCATGGTTATGCAGGTGGATTCAACCAGGCTGGTGAGCTGCCCGCCCGATATGAAGATATCGGATTTTATCCGGAAGAACGGTATCGATATCGAAGTTGCGTGTTCACGAAGCAGGATAGAAAAAACGGATGCATTGAAGCTGATAGAAAATAATACTGAGGTGCTGATGAATGATCTTCAGGAAGTCATGGCTGCTGTAAAAAAAAAGTGCAGGGACATTTTTTACATGGGCGTTGGGCTCATTATCGATCTGGATACTGACAGCATCCCATACGTGATATGCACGGGGGGCAGGGTGTATCCCAATACTCCCAACGTCATAAAGACCCTCAATGAAATGGGTGTCGGCATTTTTATCGCTTCTGGAGACAGCATGAGGAACCTGTCAGTTCTTGCAATGAACGTGTGCGTGCCGCTCCAGTGTGTGTTTGAGATATCCACTCCTGAGAGAAAAGAAGAGATAGTGAAGAATTTAAAAAAGGAGTACGATAAGGTTATCATGGTGGGTGATGGAATAAACGACGTACTTGCATTGCGCGCCGCAGATCTTGGTGTGCTCTCGATCCAGCAGACAGGAAAGTGCCCGCCACTGCTGTGTGAGGAGGCAGATATTGTGATAAAGGATATTGGGGAGATAATAGGAATCGTAGAGACGCTGCACAAAAAACCTGTTCTTTGACAGGATTAACAGGATCGACAGGATACGATTTTTATAGTTAATCCTGTAAATCCTGTCGATCCTGTCTGAAAAAGACACAGACACCCGGAGGCGTAGAGGCCGTAATCCCGAAAACCATGATATATCCCTATCCCTCTCATCTCTGTGTTCTCTGCGCCTCTGTGGCTAAGTTTAATCAATAGCTAAAGAGGCAAAGCCATGATTTTCAAGAATGAGACACATAAAGACATCAGGTAACGAAAATTAGTACACTACCCAATTTTTGATTGATTGCATAAGAAATTATTCATGATGCTGTGTATAAAAAATAAAATATAACAAAACACTACGAAAAATGTTCATACCCACGCGCCTTCAACTCTTCCACCCTACCTGCTCTTTCAATAAATACGCCATTTTCAATGACCTCCCCGATAACAGTTAGTGGACATGCTTTTCTTGCTTTATCCAGCTTTTCAGGCGCCACAGTGAACAACAGTTCAAAATCCCCGCCCGCAAATACCGCAGCCTCAAGCATTTCCCTCTCTTTCAATAACCTTTTAACATCAGGAAGAACAGGAAGCCTGCTTTCGTATATCTTGAATCCAACGCCTCCAGCCCTGCTCATATCATGGAGCGACAGGGCAAGCCCGTCGCTTATGTCCATTATGGAAGTAACCGAAAGGGATTCAGAAAGCGCCATCCCTTCATAAATCCTCGGTACCGGTTCAAAAAGTGCATTTAAAATCTTCTGGCTAACCGTTATTTTCTTATCAAGCGCAAAAAGAGCCGCGCCCGCTGTGCCCGGATGTCCTGTCACGCATACGAGGTCACCTGGCCTTGCCCCGCTCCTGCGTATGAGGTGTTCCTTTTTCACCATGCCAAGCGCTGTTCCCACAAGCGTGAGTTCGTCGTGGGCATCCGTATCCCCGCCAACTATTCGCGTTCCAAACTTAGAAGCGCACTCGTCCATCCCTTTTACAATTTCTTCGATAAACTCAACTTCTGTATCCGGCGGTATTCCCATCGCCATCACAACGCCAATCGGTCTTGCGCCTTTGGAAGCAAGGTCGCTCAGGTTCACTGCCACAGACATCCATCCGATCTGGCGGCCTGTCATCTGGAGCGGGAAATCAGTTTTGCGGTGAAGCATGTCAGTTGTGACAAGAAGATAATCATCCCCGCCTGTATCAATCACGGCACAGTCGTCCTCACCTGCCCCAACAACGATATCGTCGGCTCCTGAGAGTAAACCGGAAATGCGCTGTATCAATGCCCGTTCCCCGATATCTTTGATTTTCATGAGATATTAATCACAACCATTACTTCAAAACCATTACTTCACGACCATTACTATAGAGGATTTCGATTAACTTGTAATTTTCCCGGATATCTGAATTGGTTAACAATATTCAAGCTGTAAAGAATTGCTAATAAATAGCTTCTTTGACAGGATAAACAGGCCCAATAACTATTTATCCGGTAAATCCTGTCGATCCTGTCTAAACGAGTAATATGGCCTTAAAGCCTCCTGCCTTTATTTCTTCTGCATCTCCTCAAGCAGTTCTTTTGCCCTGTCAGCCCTTACCTTCTTCTCTTTAACCATTATCTCAGCGATCTTATCCACAAGCTCACCTGTCGCGCCAGCCTGGATAGCAACGTTCCTTGAATGAAGCCCCATGTGTCCTCTCTGTATCCCTTCTGTCGCAAGCGCGCGCATAGCAGCGAAATTCTGCGCAAGACCAAGAGCCGCGAAAACCTCGCCCATCTCTGTGGCAGTCTTTACGCCCAGTATTTTTACTGCTGAGCGGGCTATCGGGTTAGTCTTTGTGGCTCCGCCAACGAGACCGACAGCTATAGGCATCTCGATAGTGGCAACAAGGTCGCGATTTGAGTTCTTTTCGTAACATGAGAGCGGCCTGTATGTGCCGCTTCGCGAGGCATACACATGCGCTCCTGCCTCGATGGCCCTTGTGTCGTTACCTGTCGCAAGGACAGCTGCTGTCACGCCGTTCATGATCCCCTTGTTGTGCGTTGCCGCGCGGTAAGGATCTGAGAATGCAAAATTATACGCAGCGATTATACCGTCCACGACCTCCTCGCCGCCAATGGCTTCTTTCGTGAAAACGGCCTTGACCCTCATGATGCGCTTGTCAGCGAAATTCGAAATGATGCGCAGGTACACGCGCCCGCCTGTCAGCTCTTCGATATAGGGAGCAACTGTTTCTGCCATCGTGTTCACAGCGTTCGCGCCCATGGCGTCGCGGCAGTCCACTATCAGGTGTGTGATGACCATCTTTCCGCCAGGCGTATCAATGACTCGCACCTCCACGTCCTTGGCGCCGCCTCCGAACTTGACAAGTACAGGGTCAACAACATTTGCGCGCCTGATTATCTCATCCCTCTTCTCAAGTATGCTCATCCTTGCTCCTGCGGGGTCTGCGATGCCCACGGCCTGTATCTGGCCTATCATCACGGGACCTGTGTTGCTCGTTGTGAACCCGCCGCCAACGCGTGCCATCTTTGCTGCGTTGCTGGCTGCGGCTATTACAGAAGGCTCTTCGATCGCCATGGGGATAAGATAGTCTTTTCCGTTGATGAGGAAATTCACAGCCACGCCCATTGGCACCTCCATCACTCCGATGAGATTCTCAACCATCTTGTCAGCTGCGTCAAGTGACAGCGCGCCTGAAGAGCTGATACAAGTTGCCTCTTCCTGCGTGAGACCTGCAAAATCGGATACTACTTTGAGTCTTTCTTTTGGATCGAGCTTATAGAAACCTGATATCTTTGAAGTTTTTGTCATGTTAAAACACCCTCTGGGGAATGTAGACGGCAGGTTTGTATAAATAGATTTTCAGAAGGGCTTCGAAACGTATATATTCAGAGAGAATTATTAGAGGAAAGCCCAGTTGGGCTGGTAGCTTAGACAGGTAGAGCGTCGGACTCTTAATCCGACGGTCGTGGGTTCAAATCCCCCCCAGCCCGTACAACAACATATTGAAGCATTTCGAGTTCAAGAAAATGAACCCAATATCTTCCCACCCTTGAATATTGTTATTTTTCCTCCACTCTCGGATACTACTATTCCAATAGCTTTTGTTGCCATTGTCATAGCTGCCACTGAAAAATGCTTTGTCCCCAGGCCTTTTGAGATATCTACCCTGCTCGCATCTGCTGTCAGGAACCTGCAAGCAGCTTCAACCAATCCATCACCGCTTACCACGAAGGCGCCATCCAGTTGAGACAACTCCTTGATGGTATTAGTGAACTCAGGATTCGTGATCATCCTCTCATTATTCGGCGTCCATTCAACCGGGTTATGGATCAGTTGCTTTGATTTCGCCAGGACGTCCTTTGAGTTTCCTACTATGAAGGCAGTGCCAACAGGTTTCCCCTCTCTTCCTTCTCTGGATATCTCCATGGCAATATTGAAAACAGACTCTAAAACAGGAAGTCTAATATCAGTGCCTGCTATTTTTTCATCATTGCAGGATATATCGATATTTTTTATCTTCTTGAGGACAATTTCAGACCTCGCATGCTGATCTCCTGATTTCTCTGAAAAAAGTACAACTGGATCAGGTACTGGTATATTTTCCCCCGGTCCTGAAAGATCTTCCCTGACTTTGGGCGGTTCCACCTCTTTCTTTATATTCAATTTATCGATCGCAGCAGCAGCCTCGATACGTAATTCACGGGACGGATGATTGCTCTCAAGGTATGATAGGAGCTCGTACAAATCTTCAACGATTGTTGGATCTTTATTTGCGATATTTTTTATTATCTTGCATGCATAAATCCTTTCGTCCAGATTCAGACCGCCTAAAGCCAGTTTCAGTTCTTTTGTATGGCCTTTAAAGAATTCAGGGTGAAGCACAGCAATAGATTCGAGGATAAAATAAGCATTTTCTCGAACAGTTGCATCTATGTTTCGAAGGCATACAAACAATCCCGGAACTGAAGTGTTCATCTTTTCCGGATATGTTCGATATATCTTGAGAATAATTTCAAGGATGGTCAGGATTTCAGCCGAACGGAGGTCTTTTTTCAGACAGCCTGCAATTACATCAACGTAGTCTGATATCAAACCTGTGTCTGTATCAGCCACAACATTTAAGGCCAATATAGCCGATTTTAAGGATGTTTTATCACAGTTCTGCAAAATAGATAGAAGTGGCCCCGCTATTTCTGACACCAGAGATGGTTCTTTATTGAGTATTTCACCGAGATCTATTATATTAGATTCACTCGCTGTGCCTTTTTCGATGTTATTGATTATATTTTGAGCTTTTTTTTTCGGGTTACTAAACAACAAGATTTACCTCTCAGTCAGACTATTATATTCCCTGTTAGAGTATAAAAGTATTGATATGTCCGATAATATTTTTGGTTTTTCGATATCAGAGGTTTTTATAAAACAGAAAATCTATTTCAGTTTATAAATGTTTCAGAAAACAACTAAATCTGTTTGAAATTATTTAAAGATATATATGTTAAATCCCAATTTTAACATAGAAAGATTAAAATAATAAAAGTAAATATTGGCACCTAATATATTATAGGAGCCTATATGAGAAACGCCATTATAAAACAGCTAGATGAAAAAGACGAAGAAATCGCAGATGCGCTTATTGCCATTGGTATGAGCAGAAATATTGCAAGAACACTTAGTTATCTTCAGAATGTGAATGAAGCCACCTCAGTTGAGCTTGAAAGAGTTGTCAGGCTGCACCAGCCCGAAGTAAGCATTGCTATGAAGCAATTAAAGGAGCGCGACTGGATAAATGAGCGCGAAAAGAAAAAGACTGGGAAAGGCAGACCATATAAGATATACTCGCTCAAGGTAAGCTTTAAAGATATAATCGCTCAGCTTGAAAAGCAGCAGATGGAAGCAGTTGACGAAACGCAGACAAAGATCGAGAAATTAAAAGAAATGGGAGGATATTAATTTTTTTTCTCCCATAATTTTACTTAATACAACCGCCTGCGTCTGTTATTTCGCGGTACTTTTCTGACAATGGGCTTATTCATCCTTCCTTCCGGCATTCTTGCGGCGACCTTCTCAATAACAGGCAAATGCTCTTCAATGATATCCACATTATTTTCCTTCAATACCTGTGAAAAGTTATCATAGTCCTTACTGGAAAGGATATTTATCGCTTTACCTTCCGCTCCCGCCCTCGCAGTCCTTCCTATTCTGTGGATGTACTGCTTGCTTTCCCTGGGAATATCGTAATTATAGACATGGGAAACATGCGGGATATCGAGTCCCCTTGCAGCGACATCTGTGCATACCAGGACGCAGACTTTGCCTGAATGGAAATTTTCCAGAATATTGTTCCGTTTGCCCTGGGGCAGACCGCCGTGAATGGCCATGGCATCTATATTTGCAGATTTCAAATTTTTTGCAACTTTATCAGTATTTCTTTTGGTATTGCAGAAAACCATTACAAGGTTTGAGTCCTCATTCTTCAGAAGATGCACAAGTAAAGAGAATTTAAGATCCTCCCCAATATCATAATATATCTGATGCAGTTTTTTCGGGTCAACAAAAGATGTAACCGATACCTGAAGCGGGTTTTTCATGTGGCTGCGGGAAAGACGGACAACATCTTTATTGATAGTTGCAGAGAACAGAAGAGTTTGCCGCTCCTGCGGGCATTTCCTGATGATTTTCTCTACATCGTCCTTAAAACCCATATCGAACATCCGGTCTGCTTCATCAAGCACAAGGATTTTTACCCTGCCCAGTTTGATGGTATTCCTTGCGATATGGTCGAGTAACCTGCCTGGCGTTCCCACCACGACATCCGCTGTCCGTAACCCTTGTATCTGCGGATTGATACCTACGCCGCCGTAGACAGCAATAATTCCCAGGGGCCTGTACTTCGAGAATTGCGTTATAGCCTTTGCTACCTGCTCGGCCAGTTCTCTTGTGGGAACCAGGACCAGGGCCTGAAGCCCTTTTCCTTTTTCGGAACTCTGAATAATACCGGAACCAAATGCAAGCGTCTTTCCTGAACCAGTTGCAGACCCTGCAATTACATCTTTCCCGGCAATGATCAAAGGTATTGATTTTTCCTGTATCTCGCTGGGACTTTCAAATTTCGCATCAGATATTGACCTTAAAACAGGCTCACTGATGCCTAGATTTTTAAAACTTTCCATAATTTCATTTTGAAAAAGCGTAATGCTAATTCTTATTAACCTCTTTAATTCATATTTTAGAACAATTAAGAGCTATAAAAACAACTTTACATAAGTTTAGGTTAATGTACCACTTAATAGTTATTAAATCCTGATAATAACGGGTGTCCTTTTATACTTATGCCTGTTTTGAAGGTAATTTCGGGTTATTATTCACTATTTTTTCTTTAATAACATGAATACAACTATTCCCGCAACTGCAATAAATGCCAGCAGAATATACCATAGATTGAACTCTGGCGAAGGTGCTGCAGGTGTCTGTGCAACTGATGTCGTCATGATGACTGTCTCTGTTTCGGTCGGAGTTGGCGGTGGAGTGGTGACCGTCGGAGTTTCAACTGGAGCCACCACAATCGTCTGATGGCGGAGGCGAGGCTCCTCTTTAATAGATATCTGATACGTACCTGGCTGAATGAAAGTATAATTAAAAGACCTGTAGTTGTATCTCAGATATCCTGATGTACTGTTCCATAAGTTCTGTTCGCTCACGATGGTAAGTGCATTATTATTATACGCCTGGTTCTCCCATATGACATTATCACTGACATTAATATTGAGTGTATAATTCTCATATTTAAAAGAGATATTGCCTGGCTCAATATTACGCACCTGGTAGAACCCGTAATAGTCATCTACCCAGATCCTGTAAACCGAAGGGGCGGCAGCAGCAGCATACGGAGTATTAAAAATGATTAGCATTCCAATGAATATTAAAGCCAGAGCTGATTTCGATCGGTTCATAACGTCACCGCAGTTTAATAGTACTTACTAAAATATAAAACTGTCTGTTCCTTGCATATAAAACCCTGAAAAAATTCACATTCGGTAGCCCCATTTTGTCATTATAACTATTATGATAACAACCCATTAGGAGTGAATGGTCATTAACCTCCAGGATATATCTTTCCTGCGCGATATTGAAATTTCCCATAGCGTCATGATTCGCTTGGATTTTATAAATAACCATCAATAAATGGCTTCCAGACTTGCTTATACCCCTAATATAGATTGAAAAACAGGTATCAATAAAAACAAATTTTATTACTTTCACAATGCTCTATCTAAGAGTATAAAAAAGTGCCAACGAAATAGAACGCGGATGACGCGGATGCCCGCGGATCGAATTATCCGGTGTCCAATAAAAAGGAGATACTATGTTGTATTCAGAAATGATCTGATAATTTTAGAAATAAAAGCGGCTGAGGGTTTGAGGGATGAAAATGAGGCTCAGTTGATCAATTATCTAAAAGCTACCAATAAACAAGTCGGGCTTTTGCTTAATTTTGGTAAAAAACCAGATTTCAAAAGAGCGATCTTCTCAAATGAAAGAAAGGAAATATCAGAAGTAGAACTCCCAAATCCGTGAATATCCGCGCAATCCGCGTCATCCGCGTTCCATTCGTTTAGATGGATACCATTTTCTAAACCCTGACAACTGTTGAATTCATTTTTTTTCTTTTTGATTTTATTGAAATTTTAAGGATGGGGTGAGACTTATAAAATAAAAAATTTAGTTATATATTTAAAAAGTCCCAAGACTAACTTGACGCTATGGGAAATTTCTGTCCCGTGTATAAATACGGTTTTAAGGTCTCAGGACAATAAAACCTCGTGAATTTCAGGACAAAGAGCTATCTTCGTAAAAGGTTCGGGGATTATTACCAGGCTAGCGAACTCCCAATGCCCCATGATTTTAGACGACGCGAATGGGGTTTTATCTTTTTTGATGAATTACCAGAGGTCGTGATGTGCCGACACAGGGCTTTTTCTTCGGAAGGCGAAGCCACAGAATACCTGCGGGGTATGGTTCCGGCTCATGTGTACCATTCTGCTGCTTACTACCAGTTCCCGGGCGCAGGCACCATGAAGGAGAAAAAATGGGAGGGAGCAGACCTCATATTCGATCTTGATGCTGACCACCTGCCTCAGAAGGCACGATCGTATGCAGAGATGCTTGCAAATGTCAAATCCGAGACTGCTAAACTGCTTGATTTCCTGCTTGAGGACTTCGGGTTTGGAGAGGATACGATCCGGGTCGCATTCTCAGGGGGGCGCGGATACCACATCCATGTTCATGATCCGAGGGTGCTGACGCTTGAGAGCCCGCAGAGGAGAGAGATAGTGGATTACTTGAGCGGGACTGGAATGAATTCTCAATTCATGTTCAAAGAGTATGGAATTGGAAACACATACGAAACTGATTTAGGAAAAGGAACCGAATATTCTCAAAAAATAAAAGTGAAAAGTAGTACAAGAAGAATAATTTCATTTGAAAATGTTCGTGGTGGATTCGGTTGGGGAAAACGTATAAGCAAATATCTGATCTCTTTCTTAAAAGATTTATCCACCAAAGAAATGCCGATAGCATTAGGAGAAATATCGTATGCGATATATCTATATAATAAATATGAATCATCAAATGAAAATATAAAAGAATTTGCTTGCCAGACTTTTGAGCAAAAAATGAAGCATCCGTCTTGGAGTCCGATACGCATATCTCAAGAAATTAAGACAACTGAGTCAATAGTTCGCGATATTATTACTTGTGGACATAAAGGCAAAATAATTATGAATATTGCTCAAAGTGAAAATGGAATTAACAATATTAAAGATAAAGGGATAATTGATTTTAGAGGAGTCCCAGAATTTTTTGAAGTCATCTTGGATGGCACTAGAGAAAAATTTGGTATTCAAATGGGAGCTAAAACAGACGAACCCGTCACAGCCGACATCCGGCGCCTCATACGCATGCCCTCCTCTCTTCACGGCGGCTCGGGGATGCGTGTAGTCCCTCTTACGCTAGCCGAGTTTGAGAAATTCGAGCCTCTTCGAGATGCTGTGGTTTTCAGCGAAAAGGAGATAAAGATCGAAGTTATCCCGCCGATCAAACCCCAGAATTCCCTGGTCGAGATGAAAGGAAAAAGTATTAAAGTCGAGGAAGGTATCAATACCGTACCTGAATACGCCGGAGTATACCTCATGTGCAGGGGAGCAGCAGAATATGCCTGATAGTTCACGTATAAACCTCAAAGATAAATTAAGGGATGAACGGAAAACAAGGTCAAAACTTGTGTCGCTTGAGAACGATTTTTACGAGAAAGTGGCTGAGCAGATACGGGAACTGGAAGATGAAAAAAGGCGTATCGAAGACATATACACCACAAAATATGCTATCCTTGAGGATGAACTCAAGACCGACCGCAAAGCCATTGAAAACATCGTAGAACGGCGGACAGCCAAAATAATCAACCAGGCCTCCCTCCATTCCTCATCAAAACCCAAAGAACAGAGAGAAGTAGACTCGATGACGCAGGGCGAGCGAGAATTCTATAATGAACTCCTCCAGTTGATGACCAGATACCGGAGCGAACTTATGGACAGGATATTCAGCAAAAAAGAAAAGCAGGCAGTCCCATTGTGTATCCAGGTATGCCAGGAAAACGAACCAAAAGAGACCGGTTTAGAAGGCAAAAAGGATATAAGTAAAGAGTACATTGTGGTGCGTCTGCTAAAAGACATCCCGACATTTGTTGGAGCCGACGGACGCAACTACACACTGGAAAAAGAGGATGTTGCCGTTCTATCGGTTGTAAATGCTAAAGCATTAATAAACCGTAATGCTGCAATTCAAATCTCGGTCAAAAAGTGATCATAATGAAAATACCCAAGAAATTCAATACATACTGTCCTTATTGCAAAGCCCATACACCGCATGTTGTGGAGAGGGTAAAAAAGGGGCAGGCCTCGACATTAACCCGAATAACAAGACAAAAATACAGACATACAGGGATCGGTAATTCAGGCAAATTCTCAAAAGTGCCAGGCGGGGATAAGCCAACAAAGAGAATAAACTTAAGATACAGATGTTCAACCTGTAAAAAGGCGCACCTCAGGCCAAAATGCTTCAGGGCAGGCAAATTTGAACTCGTGGAGAGCTGAATATGGAACCAAAGAGCAGATTTTTAAAAGTAAAATGCAATGACTGCCAGAATGAGCAGGTTATTTTCGGATGTGCAAGCACCACAGTAAGTTGCCTTGTATGCGGCAGAACCCTTGCAGAACCCACGGGCGGCAAGGCGTTCGTAAAGACACAGATAATAGAGGTTCTTGAGTGATGGAAAGAAGTGGGTGGCCTGAAGAGGATGAATATGTCGTCTGCTCTGTTATAAAGGTCACTGATTTCGGCGCATTTGTAGAACTTGATGAATACGGCCATAAAGAAGGCTTAATTCATATTTCAGAGGTAGCCTCTGGATGGGTCAAATATATAAGAGACCATGTAAGGGAAGGCCAGAAGATAGTTTGTAAAGTGCTTTACGTCGATGAGAGTAAACACCATATAGACCTGTCGCTGAAAGATGTTAATGAACATCAGCGCCGTGAAAAGATCCAGGAATGGAAGAACGAACAGAAAGCTGAAAAATGGATCCAATACGTTGCAAGCACCACAAAAACAGGTCAGGAAGAACTGGATCGATTGATAAAGCTGTTTTATGATAAGTTCGGAAGCGTATACTCGGTTTTTGAAAAATCAAGAGTGAGCGGAAGTTCTGTTCTTACAAGTATTGGGGTTGAGAAGCAATTCGCTGAGGCGATAAGAAAGGTTGCTGAAGAGAACCTGAAAAAACCCCAGGTCGATATCTCAGGATACGTTGACCTCACATGTTCCCTGCCTGATGGTATTGACCATATAAAGAGAGCGCTGAACGCCGCAAGTAACGTGCAGGGGGACGAGATCAGTATCGATATCTCATATACCGGGGCGCCAAGGTACAGGTTGCATGTTATAGCTCCGGATTATAAAAAAGCCGAAAATTTCCTCAAAAAATCGGCTCAGGCAGCTATTGAAATTATTGAAAAGGCAGATGGTGCCGGTGAGTTCCACAGACATACGGAAGAAAAAGCCTGATCAGAATAAGATTGGAATACTTGGGATGTTATGGTATCCAAAATAAAAAGATGTTCTTGCGGGAGATACACTCTGAAGGAAATCTGCCCTTTATGCAGCGGAGACACAAAATATTCCCAGCCTGCACGTTTTTCTCTTGAGGACAGATACGGGAAATATAGAAGAATTTCCAAACAAAGGTAAATTATGATAAAAACAACTGTTATAAGGTCCAAAAAACCCCGGCTTAAAGACCCAATACTTGTTGAAGGGCTTCCTGGGGTCGGGCATATTGGAAAACTGGTGGCAGAGCATCTGGTGGCGGAGCTGGGCGCTAAAAAAATAATGGAGATATTCTCTCCCTATTTCCCCCCTCAGGTCATTGTCGAGGATGATGGTACTGTCCGGCTTGTGAGTAATGAACTGTATGCCTATAAAACAAAAGGCAAACATGACCTGTTAATACTGGTCGGAGACCACCAGAGCACCACGAACGAAGGTCATTATGAACTGTGCGGTGTTTTCCTGGATATAGTTGAAGAGTTCAAAGTCAAGAGAGTATATACGCTTGGCGGGTACGGCGTTGGTCAGCTTGTAGAAACAGAAACTGTCCTTGGCGCTGCAAATAGCATAGAGCTTGTACGCGAACTCAAAGAGTATGGCGTGGAATTCAGGCCGAACGAGCCTGGAGGCGGTATTGTCGGAGCGTCAGGTCTGATGCTCGGTCTCGGAGCGCTTCGGGGTATTGAGGCTGCATGCCTTATGGGGGTGACTTCAGGTTATCTTGTTGATCCAAAGAGCGCCCAAGCTGTGCTGAAAGTGCTCTGCAAGATACTTGAGATAGATGTAGATATGGCAGCGCTGGAAGAGCGGGCTGCTGAGATGGAAAAGATCGTTGCGAAACTGAAGGAAATGGAGGAAGGCAAGACCCCGGTGTCATCAGATGAGGACCTGAGGTATATAGGGTGAAACCCTTTGAAGTGTAATCTGTGCAGCAGCGATAAAGTTTTTGTGCTTGAATTTATAAAACCTGCAAGGCGGGTATTCTTCAGATGCCCGCAATGCGATCTCATTTTTGTGCCTGTTAGCCATCACCTTACACCTGAAGAAGAAGTATCGCGCTATAAGCTTCACAGGAACACGCTTTCCAATGAGGGATATGTGGGAATGTTCCTTGAGAAGATAGCCATTGTGCATCAGTATTGCCCTGGCGTTAAGTCTGTGCTGGATTATGGCTGCGGTCCAGGGCCTGTGCTTGCTGAACTTTTAAAGAGGGATGGATTTTCCTGTGATGTCTACGACCCTTTTTTCTTTCCGGATTTTCCTGATAGTTCTTACGACCTTGTTATTTCCACAGAGGTATTTGAGCATTTAAGGGACAGAAGGAGGGAACTGGAAAGGATATGCAAACTGATCAAACCCGGAGGATATCTTGCGGTTATGACATCACTGCATGATGCTGTATGTGATTTTGAGAACTGGTGGTACAAAAATGACACGACACACATCTGTTTTTTTGGTTCACTCACTTTTGACTGGCTGGCAAAGGAATTTGGATTTAAGATCGTTTTTCTGGATTATAAAAACTTTATTATTCTACAAAAATAAATCGTCTGTTATGTATTAGCCATTAACCTTAAATATAGTCTTTGACATAATAATTTACTGGAGATGGTTCAATGGCAGAAGAAAAGAAATCTTTTATGCAGGAGTTCATGGACTTCCTGAACAAATATGGTGTAATAGGGCTAGCCATAGCATTTGTTATGGGCGCTGCAATAACCAAACTTGTTACAGCGCTTGTTAATGATCTTATCATGCCCATTATCGGGGCTTTGATACCAGGGGGGATTGGAGGACTGCGACTTTTGATGTCGGAAATATCAAATTCATGGTAGGTGATTTTGTCATAAGGGTCATAAAAAACCCTGTTCTTTTTGGAACTATGAATTATTCTATCCTTCTCATTACGATCCCTTCTGCAACCTTTGGCAAAAAAAGCGTGGACTTCTGGGGAAAATTCTTGCGTTCCACGAAAGCTTTTTTCTCCACATCCTTAATAGAAAAAGGATTCAATAGAAAAGCCACATCGAACTCCCCGCTATCCACCCTGGCTACGGCTTCAGCAGGGCTTGAATTGAACGATACATCCTCTTCAGGCTTACCCCTGATCACTGGATTTATTAACAGATCATGAAGAACTATCAGGTCAAGCCCAACGGTTTCACCCCGCTTTTCTGAAAGCTCCCTGACTTCTTTTTCATCAGCCCTTAATATCTGGAATTTTTTCCCGTCGTACATGCCAAGCTTTACATCGTACTCGTTTCTGCGAAGCCTGAGCTGGGAATAGAACTCTTCGCCGCCCCCGCCCTCCCAATCGATAGTAAATCTCTCTCTTATCCGGCTCTCAAGTTTCTCATGGCTAAAATTCCGCACAGCCCTGTGCCACGGAAGCAATTGAAGCGCCCTGTCACCCCCTTCCATAAGCATCATCATCGTATATTCGATGCCGTCATTTTTCCGCATCATGTTCGATGCTGTGTACCTGTGATGTCCGTCCAGAATAAGGATTTTCAGGCCTGAGACCATCTTCATTACCTTATCAATGAGAGCATTATCAGTAACCTCCCACAGAAGATGCCTGCTCCCGTTCAATGTAACATCCACAAGCGGCGGTTTTTCCGGATTGATTACAAAATTCGGGCGCCGAAAGCCCAGGTATTCCTCAAAGAAGTTGTTGAGGGCATGGTCAGGCATGCTGTACTCCGCTGCTATGGGTGAGAAATTCATCATTGCTGCTTTCATCAGCCTGTATCTCTCTTTTGTATTTATCTCAAAGATGTTCTCATGCCCAACGATATTTCCTTTCCCCAGCTCTTCCACCTTTACAAGACTCACAAGCCCGAAAGCAAAATAATGGCTTCTCCTTGCGTTTTCCGGAAGCTGGGTGAGGATCTCAGGCATAAGTGTGAACATTATTCCGTAGATATAAAGAGCAGGCTTCTCCCTTTCCACGAGTACCCCGGATCCGACCAGCCTGTCAAGGCTATTTTTTGCATGCTCTATGAATTCGTCCCTGTCCATGTCCTTTCTTCGTGATGTTGCATGGATGATGTTGTTATCTTCACTTGCGTATCTCTGGTAATGGACGGCATCTATAGTATCATACACCGGACAGACGAGTTTTTCAATATCTAATTCAGGGTTAAGTATCGTAGCCCTGAAGGGTCTTATTTCTACCATGTTTATTCTACCATATTTATCTTATATATTTATGAATGTTGATACCCAAAGGTCGATATTGAACATGAATGTTTCTAATATCAGATTACGCATTGTCGCCAGGGTTGACCTGCTCATGTCCCTCCGCGATGAGCTTGAAGCAGGAACTCATGCGCTCGCAGGCGGACAGCAAGAGGTTGATGGAGGGATTGTGGGGAGGATGCTGAGGGAATAACGGGAAAAGCACATAAGCAATTAAAACAATTACAATCCTGATAAAATTCATGGATAAAGATGAATGGTTCAAACAAGCTGATTATGACATGGAAACCGCAGAATTCATGTTCAAAGGAGAACGGTATTTTTATACTATCTTCATGTGCCATTTATCTATAGAAAAAGCGCTCAAGGGTCTGATCATT
>JAHIFK010000071.1 GCA_018900975.1 Methanobacteriota archaeon | reverse complement strand
ATTCTTTGAGTTACATTGCAAAGAAGATCAAGGGAGTTTCGAGCAGAATATTAAGGAAAGAATTTCCCCATTTACGCGAATGGTGCGGCGAGCATTTCTGGGCTCCGAGCTGTTTCCATGGGTCTGTTGGGAATTGATGGGATGTCGTGGAAAAATATATTCGTGAGCAAGATGTATATGAATATAATAGAGTGAAATAAAGAAAACGATAGCTACAGGCCCTGGAACATTTGTCCGGGGTATACCGTAGTGACTGCGAAATGGCGGGTTCATGCTCGGACCTGGTGATAATAATCCAGAAGAACCTTATAAAATCACTAAATGGCCCACTTTTTTGTGAGACAGGGCATACGCAGTTATTCATATAAGTAGCATCAGTTTTATCTTAATTGTTTTACATAGATTCAATATTCTATTGCATGTTAGTATTTAGGAGGAACTGAACATGGAACAATGCAAAATTGATTTTAATTCAATCCCATGGGAAATACCTGCAGACGGTGTAAGATTTAAAGCTTATAAGCAGAACGGCAAACAGGTACGTTTAGTAGAGTTTACTGATAAGTTTGTCGAAACTGACTGGTGTACCAAAGGACATATTGTATATATTTTAGAAGGTCAATTGGAAGTAAATTTCAATGAAAATATAGTTATATTCAATACAGGTGATGGATTGTTTATACCGGCAGGCGAAAAAGATAAACATATTGGTAAGGCTCTAACAAAAGTTGTCAGGATGCTCTTCGTAGAAGGTGTTTTATGAAACGAATTGGAATTATAGGAGGACTGGGACCGGAATCAACTATCGATTACTATAAAGGAATTATCAATATTTTCCGACAGCGAGATCTGGCGGCTCCTGAAATAATAATATATAGTGCTGACGTAAACAGACTCTTGGAATTGGCTGAAGCAAGAGAATGGAATAAACTTGTGGAGTGGTTGGTAGAAATGGTTAACGCACTTCACAATGCAGGCGCAGAGTTTGCTGTAATTGGTTCAAACACGCCACACATCGTTTTTGACAAAGTCAAATCGATGTCGCCTCTACCCATGCTCAGTATAGTTGATGAAACATGCAAACGGGCATCAAACATGAAGCTAAAGAAACTTGGTCTCATGGGGACAAAATTTACTATGGAATCAGACTTTTTCCAGAAGGCATTTCACGATGCGAGTATCTCGATAATAGTTCCAATGAAAGATGAACAACAGTTCATTCATAATAAAATCATATCCGAAATTGCGCTTGGCATCATTAAAAATTCGACCAGACAAGAACTCTTATCAGTAGTAAAAAGAATGATAGACGAAGATTCTATTGATGGTTTGATTCTTGGTTGTACGGAACTCCCTCTGATTCTCGAAAAAGACGAATATGGTATTCCTTTCCTGAAAACAACAGCTATTCATATCGATAGCATTGTGGATTATTGCATTGGAAAAAACTGATATGAACAAAGAAAGGCTTTTTTGGGATAAGGAATATGAAATCGCCGCGCGCATCTGGGGAGATAGACCGAGCGAGTTGGCTATCATTGCTGTCAAATATTTAAAAAGTCATCAATTAGAGGACAAATATCTGAGCGTAATAGATATTGGTTGTGGTTATGGTCGGGATTGTTTATATTTGGCGAGAAACCTCAATTGCTGCATTTTCGGAATTGATCTATCTCAAAAGGCCATAGATATCTTAAAAAATTCTACAGTCGATCCATCCACAAAGGCAATTCAATTTAAGTGCTGTAATTTTATGGATCTTGACCAATGTAAATACGACATAGTATTCGCCTCTAACCTGTACCAAATATTACAAAGAAAGCAGAGAGAAGAACTTAGAAAAAAAGCCGCAAATCTCCTCAAACCTCAAGGTTTATTATTTCTGAATAGTCTCTCCACGAACGACCCTGAAGAATATGGCAAAGGAGAGCCCTGCCCGGACGAACAACATTCGTTTATTAATAAAAAGTATCTCCATTTCTGCACGAGAGAGGATATGGAAGAGGATTTCCAATTTCTCTCTATTAAGGAACTGTACGAGCACGAATACGATGAACCCAGAGCCCAGGGGGAGATGCATCATCATATTTCATGGATACTCCTGGCTGAGCGTGAGGGGTAAAGAATTAAAAATCTCACAGGCAGTAATGAAAGAATATTTTGAAGGGGCAGGATTCAAAATAGAATATATGGGCATTGGAAAGGGATTGGTTACAATAATAGGGGCAAAATAACGCTACCAGTTCTCTAAATTGAACCATGCGCCTGAAAAGAAACATAGGACAAGTAAACCGACAGAAATGAGAGAGACATGAGCATCCTAGTGATGCCTTTTCGGATTTCAATGCGAGGTCTGTGACTACAGACGTTAGGTGTTTCATTCTCCTAAAAGCTATAGGAATCCAGGATGACTTTTCTTCAAGACTAATAATAGGCGCACATTTTCAGAAAAGAGCCAGGCCCCCTCAATTATAAAGACCAATATAGACCACAAATATTAAATGCAATGAAACAATGTATTATAATTTATGGGAGAGGTGTCAATTAGTTTATTTGAAACTACATGGTATCATTGGATAACATTCTTTTCAGCTGCAATTATTGGTGGAATGGCGAGTTCATTTGTCAATAACAGCGGTAGGTTTAAAATGTGGGGTTTGGAAAACAAAGATAAGAAATACTATAATATGGGAATAATGGCCGACATCATAATTGGAGTAGCTGCATCCTTAGCTATTTTATCGACAATGATGCCTCAAACTTATTATCAATTCTTGGGTATAGGTGCTATCGGAGGATATGGAGGAAGTACAATTTTGCGCGCTTTGGTAAATAAGGTTGAAGCGAATGCTAACCTAGAAAAAGCTCAAAAATTTGAAGTCGAGGCAGTTAATTCCGAAAAATTTAAAAATGATGCAAGGTCTGTAAGTAGTGATTTTGAAACATATAAATTTGGGTACGATAAAGTTTATGAAAATATTGAAAAAATAAGATTGTTCTTGGAAGAAAAGAATATAAAAATATTGGAAGAACTAAATTCTAAACGATTATTAGATCTTCCTATTGACGAAATTAGAGAAAAATAATGAGGGGTATTAATGGTAGATTATAAATATGCACGGGTTAAAGATGTTATGTCAACACCCGTACATTATATTGATGCAATGGACACTGTTCAAGAAGCCTTAAATAAGATGAAAAGTGCTGGGGTAAAAAAGGGTATAATTTTAGATCAGGGTAAAGTTATTGGTCATACTGATAGTTGGAAGTTAAGGTTAACAGATATGGGCAAGAAAGTAAAAGATGCTATTCATGAGAAAGAAAATATTTACTATGAGGTAAAAATGGTATCTCAAGAAAAACCCCTCAATGAAATCGTAGATGAGTTGCGAAATGAAAGTATCAAGGTTGTTACCGATGAGAAGGGTAACAATATAGGAGTCATAACACCTTTGGACCTATTAAAAGTAAGAACAATGGGCTTGAGATTATAAAAATGAATGTTGAATTATTTATGAATTACTAAGAAATTAATTACACTAAGTTTTAAGGATCATGAATATCATAAGAATTGCTATTATCTTAATTTATTTATCTGCGTCTGAATTTTCATGTGAAGATATCAAATAGGAAGATTGCAATAAATCCCTCGAGCACCCACTGGATGCCCTCCGAATTCATTGGGGGGTCGTATGACTGCTAAAGGAAAAAACTCATGCTCTCTTAAGGAACAGATTCTCCAGAATACCAGCAAAACATGAAAACTCGGCGCGCTTTAATAATCAAGAATACTTTTTTGACAACGCAACGAAACCCTGAACCAGCGATACGATCAATATGATAACGAGCAGGGCCAGCGACGCAGGCTGTGTGAATTCAGTGCGCCCGTTCAGTATAAAGTAACTATGGATGGAAAAAGCAAAAACCCCTGAAGCAGCCAGCATCAGAGAGAATGCAGTCCCATATTTTTCTCCAAGCAAAACCTGCCTGAATCCGATGAGAGCGACAAGCAGCAGCAGAAAGTTCAGCACAAGGAATACCTGTATTCCCCCAGGTATCCCGAAGAGTTCCCATTCCTTCCAGAACGCAGAGTCTATCTCGTGGGTGAAAAGGAGGGCGAAATTGAGCAGATACAGGTTTATTCGAAAGCTTTCATTATTCACACGCTCAACAGTCATTATTTGATCTTTGCAAGAAGTACCGTGTAATTCTTCCCATAATATTCTGCGCATTTCGGGCATGTGGTATAGAAGAAATATATCTTTTTGGGATCATTTCCTTTTGACCTGACATACTTATCCATTTCCTTTGCCCACTTCCCGGCATCCTTGTAAGGACCTTCGAAAACTTTGCTCAGAAAAGTCCCTGACATTCTTTCGATTGACGCACCAGGCACAACTTTACCCACTGCAATGTAAACATCCGCTCCCCACAGCGAGTTCTCGTCCGTGAACATGAGCGGCTCTGACGCAAGGGCGCCTGCTGATTTTATCTTCTCCATGTTCCTGATCATTACTTTATCAAAGTTCATGGGGATGTGAAATATGCTCCTGACCCGGTCTTTGAGGAACAGCCTGTCCTGCCAGATTAATTCCTTCCCGTCCCAGGGTGCAGGGTCGAACCTGGGGCAACAGCCGGTCTCTGAATTTTCATAGAGTTTGTCCATATTGTAACCTCCGCACGTTTTTGATAATTAGGAAGGGTTCGTTTAAATGTTTTACTATCTAAAGAATCCTTAAATAATCCCAACGACAACAGAACAGCATGAATCTAAAAGAACTCATTCCACTTCTAGAATCCATCGCACCCCCATCTCTGGCAGAGGATTTCGACACAGGAAGGATCGGACTCGTCCTTGACCGGGGCGCAGACATCCGGAAGATCGCAGTTGCGCTTGATCCCACGGACCATGTCTTAAAGGAAGCGGCGCGCTTGAGGGCAAATCTCCTCATCACCCATCACACGCTTATTTTCGACCCTGTAAACCTGATCTCAAAGCGGTTATCCGACACGCTGAAGATCGCCATTGATAACGATATATCCATCTATACCATGCACACGAATTACGATAAAGCAGAAGGCGGGGTAAATGATGTGCTCGCGGAATTGCTGGAGCTTACCAATATCACAAATCTCGAACTGGGAAGGCTCGGCGAAATCAAGCCAATGGGAACACAGGAATTCGCCTCTTTTGTTTCGGAGAAGCTCCAGACCCATGTCCAGTATATGGGTGACTCAGAGATTAGAAATGTCATGGTGGTCGGAGGGAGTGGTTTCCGAAGGGAGTATATTGACACAGCCATCGAACGCGGAGCTGATGCGCTTGTATCAGGGGAGCTCAGGCACGACGCAATACGCTATGCTGGGAAGCTGTGCCTGTTCGATGCCACACATTATGCCACTGAAGCTCCTGCAATGAAAAAGCTGTGCAAGAGGCTGCCTGAGGATACGGTTTTTATAGAGGATAAACCCGAGGTCCGGATTTTATAATGGGAATATCAGGATGCAGATGACTTAACTTTATTTGTATCTAAAATATTTTATATATATTTGTATTCGAGAAGCGATCAATTTCAAGATTGCCGCGGTTTTTTATTTTTAACCAGGCATTTATTTTCGTCCTTAATACATTCATATCTATTGGCTTGTTCAAGAAATCATCAGCCAAAGAATCGATCGCATTCGTCTTGTCCATATCTTTGTTGATTATCATAATGACAGGTATCCATTTGGCATTAATGTTCTTTTTAAGCATCTCGCCCGATTTAATCAACAATTAATCGCCCTCTATTGGAGTACTGCGCTATAACTGCCACCATTTCTTCGGTTCTGGAAAACAAACGTTTTTTGAGTTCCTTATCATGCATATAAACCGTTCTGCTTCGGCGTCCAATTTTTCTTTATATTTTTCATCAAATTGTTCTTCGGTCATTTTTGGCCTCCTTATTAAATGTTCTTCTAGCTAACATCAGCTACACAACAGGATAGTCCAGGTTGCCAACAAAGGTAGCAAAATGTGAACAACTGTAAACAGTCTAAAATATCTTAATACGAAAAGGCTATTACGATATTAACTATTATAATGATAATCATAAAAAATATATTAAAAATATCTGATCAATAAGGGTAGTTAAGGCAATAATGCATGATTCTTAGAAAAAACATATCTCTAAATGAGGAATATCTGGGAAAACTTGAACCCCTGATGCAAAAGCACAAGGGCAATCTAAGTGCTGTCATTCGCGAGGTGATAGACCTTGCCGACGCAGCGTTCCAGGATCCGGATTCCGTCAAAAAGCTCATTTCAGGGTTAAAGAAGGAGCAAAACCTGACCTCATTAACTCTCATATGGGCTT
This sequence comes from Methanobacteriota archaeon, assembly GCA_018900975.1. GTDB lineage: Archaea > Halobacteriota > Methanosarcinia > Methanosarcinales > Methanoperedenaceae > Methanoperedens. The sequence goes on along the minus strand of JAHIFK010000071.1, from coordinate 6,579 downwards.
TAAAAAACCTTGCTGGCAGACTTCCGGATGAGTATACAGTTCAAAACATCATTGGCAGCAATATCTGCTCTTTATCTGATCTGGAAGGGCGCCTTAATGAGCTTGGAAACGAAATATACTGGGATTTGTCTGTTAAAATATGTCCGGATAATAACATACAGCCCGAAAATGTCAATTTTACAGTAACTGGAAAGAATCCTGACACTTGCAGGTTCATGAGCTCTATTATTGCAACATTCGCAGCGCAAAAATATAAGCTCAGTGTGTCTGATATCAAAATTATAAATGCGTCCTGTGAGTTTAACATGATAAAAGGTGAAGAGGATAGGGCGCTTAAAACTGTGGTCGAGAATTTTGGATATATGGATGACGCCTTTTCTGAATTATATAAAAAGCCGGGTTTCTGGACTATTATTGTGCCGATTTATATAATGATGAATTATGAAATGGTTGCGATACCCAGACATCTATTTGTAGATATCCTTAGCGGGAAAACGACGCATAAGATCACTACTTGCATTGAAAGGTATTGTGGCTACCCGATAAATCAGATCCCTTCAGAAGATTTCTTAATAAAAGTGAAGATACTCTTCCAAACCATAGGCTTGATCGAAGATATGGATATCAATAAAGGATCTTTAATAATACATCACAGGTTCACAAACAGCGAAGCCATTGGATGGCTTGCGAATATGTTTGAAGAAATATTACGTCAAAACGGGCAAACATATAACTCGATAATTGGTGAGAACATTATAATCTTAAAGAAACTCCCAGAAGTGAGCAAGATACTTGTACGTTTGGCAGAGGACTTAACGATAAGAGATGATCCGGCTGGAAATTACTATTCGAATCTCGTGAAAATGTTGAATTTATTAAGGAACGTGCCATCGAATAATGAGTTCTTAAAATCACTTAGCGGCAAATTTGGTAAAAAGATAATGCAGAACTATAAAACAGATAATAATATAATTACGTGGGGTGCCGATACATTTGTAAAATATATGCAGGATATGAGCGCAATCCTTAAGCAGGACTCAAAATGGTCGACCGTAGGTGAAAATGTCATCTGCGGCCAAATTATCACCTGTCCTCTGGTAAAAGGCAATGCGCAAACCAGCATTATTAATTGTACATTTATTAAAGGATTATACGATGGATGGATTTCAGATGCTTTAGGTGGTAAGATAGAGAGGATCCATACCAGGCCAGAGAACATTGATTCAGGCAAAAGCTGTTGTGAAATATATGTCTATAATAACCATGAAAAGTAGAGGTTGGCGAAGAAAGAGTTCGTTAATGGAGGAACGCATAATAGTTGAAAACTTGCGCCAACCTAAATCAAGGATATTATTACACAAACATAATAATACTGTTGATATAAACTGTAGCAACAAGATTAATATCGAATTAAAATAAAAGATGTGGAATAATGCTAAAAACCCGTATACTGGTTGTTGAAGATGAGGCAATTGTCGCAGAAGACATAGGAAGGAGCTTGCTTAATTTAGGATATGCTGTTGCGTCAAAAGTATCTTCAGGAAAAGAAGCGATAAAAAAGGTGGAAGAGACGAATCCGAATCTCGTTTTAATGGATATTGTATTGAAAGGTGACATGGATGGGATTGAAACTGCAAAACAAATAAAAACCCTCTTCGATATACCTATTGTGTACCTTACTGCTTTTTCAGATGAAAAGACGCTTGAGAGGGCAAAAATAACTGAGCCGTTCGGTTATATTGTTAAACCGTTCAGAGAAAGAGAATTGCATATCATTATTGAGATGGCTCTCTTCAAACATTCAATAGAGAAGAAATTAAAAGAGAGCAGGGAATGGTTCCGTGTAACGCTAAAGAGCATAGGTGATGCTGTTATTGCCACGGATCCTGAAGGCTATGTGCTGTTTATGAATCCTGTTGCCCAGTCAATGATAGGGTGGAAGCAGGAAGATGCGCGAGGGAGACCTCTTAAGGAGATATTCAATATAGTTTATGAAAAAGCAGGTGAAGGTCAGGGAAGTCACACGATATTGATATCGAAAGATAATAAGAGGGTCTCAATTCGAGAAAACAGCGACGCCATCAAAGATGAAAAAGGAAACATCATTGGTCTGGTTCTGGTATTTTCTGAAATATCCTGATTGATATTTACCAGTTCCGCACAAGCCGTATCGCCCCTGGTTTGCATACAGAAACGCAAGTCGTACACCCGATGCAGAAGCTCCTGTCCAGCCCTTCTGCCACCTTCTTGCCATTTTTCTCAACTATCCTGTATATCCTTGGACCCTTTGGGCACACCCTCACACACTCCCCGCATCCGGTGCATTTTTCTTCATCAATAAAAATCTCGATCATAATTGCAATATTCAAAGGAGTTATATAAACGCTCTAACTAAATAACAGCGCATGTCTGGAAATACCTTTGGCACACTTTTCAGGATAACGACATGGGGCGAGAGCCACGGCCCTGCAGTCGGTGTTGTAATTGACGGATGCCCGGCAGGTTTGCAACTTGATGAAACGGATATCCAGAAAGAATTGGATCGCCGCCGTCCCGGTCAGAGCGATGTTACAACTCAGAGAAAGGAAGAGGACAGGGCTGAGATCCTCTCAGGCGTGTTTTCAGGGAAGACCACGGGCGCGCCTATCTCTATTATCGTAAAAAATAAAGATGTAGATTCGAGTAAATACGAGGCGCTTCGCAATACCCCGCGCCCGGGGCATGCGGATTTGACATACCAGTTGAAATACGGCTTTCGGGACTGGCGCGGAGGCGGCAGGTCTTCAGCTCGCGAAACAATTGGAAGGGTCGCCGCTGGCGCAGTTGCAAAGAAGCTCCTTGATCTTAAGGAAGTAGAAGTCCTGGGTCATGTTGTGGAACTGGGAGGTGTCCGCGCAAAAATCGTCAGCATCGAAGAAGTGCGCGAAAACACCGAAAAAAACCCGGTCAGATGCGCCGACCCTGATGCGGCAGTAGAAATGGAAGCTATTATCCGCGCCGCACGAAGCGAAGGCGATAGCATTGGCGGGATGGTAGAGGTAATAGGCATCGGTATTCCCGCAGGAGTGGGCGAGCCGGTTTTCGATAAGCTGAGTGCTGAGCTTGCAAAGGCATTGATGAGCATCGGCGCCGTAAAAGGCGTTGAGATAGGAGCAGGGTTTAAATCCGCATCAATGAAAGGCAGCCAGATGAATGACGTCATTACCATCAGAAATGAAAAAATAACCACCCTTACTAACAATGCAGGCGGAATACTTGGAGGTATAAGCGATGGTGAGCCGATCGTATTGAGGATCGCCGTAAAGCCAACGCCTTCGATCTCACATGAACAGCATACAGTTGATACGAGCAAAATGCAAGATACAAAAATAAAAATACACGGACGCCATGACCCCTCCATCCCGCCGCGCATCGTGCCAGTGGCTGAGGCTATGATGGCGCTTGTGCTGGTTGATATGATGATGAGAGGTGGGTTCATAAATCCATCAACTATAGAATAAATATGAACTATTCCAATGAAAGACAATTTTTAGGAGAAACCAATTCATGAAATTCAATCCTGATAATATCAAAGAAGCAACTAAGGCTGATTTTGACGCAGCCTGGAACGAGGGAAAGAAATACGTTGCCCGACCCGGCATCAACGAACAGTACCCGCGTGTTTCACTGAAATACGGTAAGCCCCACCCCGTATTTGACACCATCCAGCGCCTGCGTGACGCATACATGCGCATGGGATTTGAAGAGTATATGAATCCAATCATAGTTGAAGACAGGGATATTCACAAGCAGTTCGGGTACGAGGCGCTTGCTGTGCTTGACCGATGCTTCTACACTGGCGGTCTACCAAGACCAAATGTTGGAATCTCTGATGAGAGGATAGGTCAGATAAAAAGCATCCTGGGAGACCTGAATGACGAAGGAATAGAGAAGATAAGACAGATACTCCATTCATACAAGAAAGGCGAGATAGAAGGGGATGACCTTGTACCAGAGATGTCAAAAGAACTGAATGTCCCTGACTCGAAAGTTGCTGTGATGATAGACCACGTATTCCCTGAGTTCAAGTCACTTGTTCCCGTGTGTTCACAGAACACACTTCGAAGCCACATGACTTCAGGATGGTTCATAAGTCTTGGTGAAATGGTGGATTATTGCAGTGTTCCCTTGAAACTATTTTCTGTGGACAGGTGCTTCAGGCGCGAGCAGGCAGAGGATGCGACCCGCCTGATGGCTTATTATTCCGCATCGTGCGTGATAATGGATGAGAATGTGAGCGTTGATGAAGGGAAAGCCATAGCAGCGGGGCTTTTGAGCCAGTTCGGATTTTCCAATTTCACGTTCAGGCCGGATGATAAGAGAAGCAAATATTATGTCCCTGATACGCAGACAGAGGTATTCGCATTTCACCCGAAACTCGTAGGCTCAAAGACAAAATACAAAGACGGCTGGGTGGAAGTAGCGACCTTCGGGATTTATTCACCCTCTGCGCTCTCGCAGTATAACATCCCTTACCCTGTGATGAATCTGGGAATGGGCGTTGAGCGGCTTGCGATGATACTGCACGATTCAACAGATGTCCGCGCTCTCACATACCCGCAGTTCCAGTATAACATCAGCTGGGTGATGTCGGATAGCGAGATAGCAAGTATGATATATGTGGAAGATGCCCCGGTGACAGAGACCGGGAAAGAGATACAGGGCGCTATAGTCAGGATATGCGAAATGCATGGGAACACACAGAGCCCTTGCGAGTTCACGGCATGGGAAGGGCAGTTATTTGAAGGGAATATCAGGGTCAAGGTCGTTGAGCCTGAGGAGAATACAAAGCTGTGCGGTCCTGCTTCGATGAATGAGGTCATTTCTTACAAGAACGATATTCTGGGTCTTCCACGGACATCGAGATGGGACGATGCTTTTAAGAACGGTGTGACTTCCGGGATCAGATATATAGACGCCTTCGCTGCGCGCTGCGCCAAAGAGATAGAAGAGGGTGTAAAGAACGGCAGCGGCTCTGAAACAAGGGTGAGGATAATCAAAGTGCCGTCAGAGATAAATATCAGGATAGGCCCGATAGCGCAGAGGTACATAACAGGATTGAAGAAGAAGATAGACACAAGAGGGCCTGTGTTCACGACTGTGAGAATGGAATTAATATGAAACGATCAGGATATGCTTACGCACACGGCGCCGGGACTATAATAAACGCCATCTCAACCTGGAAAGGCGCAGCATTCAGTATTGATCTTAAAACAGAAGCTGAAGTTGTACTCACTGATTCAAAAAAAGTGCAGGGCTATATGGAAGAGGGCGGTGACACCACACTTATCGAACGCGCTGTCGAGCTTACCCTTTCGCGCTTTTGCTCAACAAGCGGCGCAAAAGTTGCCACAAAGAGCGAAATCCCGATAGCAAGCGGACTTAAGAGTTCAAGCGCTGCGGCAAATGCGGCTGTGCTTGCCACCCTTGACGCGCTGGATGAGAAACTCAAACCCATTGAAGCAGTAAAGATAGGCGTACAGGCAGCGCTTGATTCAAAGGTGACAATAACGGGCGCTTTCGATGACGCCTGCGCTTCGATGCTGGGGGGATTCGTTATAACAGATAATAAGAAAATGGAGCTTATAAGCAGGGTGGAGCACGATTCAGAAGTCCTGATACTCGCACCTCTGAAAAAAGTATTCAGCTCTTCCACGAACGTGGCGCGCTCACGGCTCATGGGGCGATGGGTTGAGATGGCTTATAAAGAGGCTCTTGAGGGAAATTACGAGAAAGCCATGACCCTTAACGGCTTCCTTTACTGCTCTGCCCTGGGCTTCAGCACAGAGCCAATGATGGCGGCGCTGGAGGTGGGCATCGAGGGAGTGAGCCTTTCGGGCACAGGACCTGCATACACAGCCCTGGGAAGCGCCGAACTGCTGGACAAACTGGAGCCTGTCTGGCGAAGGACAGGCGGAAAAGTGATAAGGACTAAAGTCAATAATACGGGTGGATCAATATGCCGTTAAGAGAGGTCAGAGCAAAGATAGAGATGATCGATGTGCAGATACTCAACCTTATCGAGAAGAGGACGGGACTTGCTAAGGATGTGCTTGATGCAAAGAGAGCTGCGAAAATGCCGATAAATGATTTTGATCAGAATAAAATGGTGCTTGAAAGGGCGGCGAATTCCGCCACAGAGAGGGGGCTTGATGGGGAGTCGGTGAAGAGGATATTTGAAATACTTATTAATATGAATATTGAGCGGCAGCACGAGATGAGCGGGGAAGGGAATTTGCCGTGAGGGGATTGTTAGGATGTGCATATTATTAAATTGATTTTTGAAATATAAATCAAATATACTTTAAAATAACAAATAAATTAAAATATGAATGAAATTGAAATAATTACCATTGTTTTTAGTTTTCTAGCTTTGCTTATCTCCTTATTTGGCTACTTAGAACGTGGGGTCAAGGGGTAGAGAACCCTGCGCCCTTCGAGGGCGCAGATGAATCGTACCCCTTGGAACAACACTTTCACACCACTAACAGCAGTGATATATATTCTAAAAATAATGGTATGGCCGAATGCGAAAAACAT
>JAHIFK010000070.1 GCA_018900975.1 Methanobacteriota archaeon | reverse complement strand
TACTATTTTCAAAGATCAAACAACATGGTGGTTCTTTTGTATCACGATTGAAAGGAAATGTCAATCCTCTCATCATTGATGCGAATAACACATGCCTCGGTAACAGTATTGATGTAAAAGGAAAACACCTCAATGAAATTCATATGTGTTCGGTTAAGGGGATCATAGTAACTATACAAGAAAATTATATATAACATTTCGTGATATATATTTGAATAGAAATTATATGAATAGTCTTACTAAAACCCAAAAAGTTGACCCAAGTGTAGAATGCCTGATCAAATTATTTCCAGAAGATTTCATAAGAGCTATAGCTATCGAAACTGGTTTCATACAGCGTGAGCGTAAAATTGACCCCGTTATATTTTACTGGGTTATCGTTCTTGGATTTGGGGTAAACTTTTTGAGGACTATTCGTGGGTTAAAAAGAAAGTATGAGAATGAAGCAAACATCAAACTGAGCATAAGTAGTTTCAATGATCGATTCACATCTCGGATGGAAAATTTTCTCAAGAAATGTGTAATTCATGCACTTGAATATCAAGCACAAGAACCTGGTCTCAAATTGGGAGATAAGCTAAAGAATTTCAAAGACCTGCTCATGCAGGACAGTACGATTATCAGGCTCCATGAGTCACTTGCTAATCTATGGCCTGCTGCCCGTTCGAAAAAGATAGCTGCTGGTTTGAAACTTTCATGTGTAATCAGTGCCGTATCAGATGGCGTTAAAACAGTGAGACTTTTTTCAGAGAGGACGGCTGAAGTGAAAACTCTTCGATTGGGATCATGGCTCAAAGACCGTATTCTTTTGACCGATCTTGGTTTTTTTAATTATAATTCATTTGATAAAATTGACAAGTATGGTGGTTTTTTTGTAAGCAGATTGAAAGGAAATGCCAATCCAACAATTGTTGGGGTAAATCGAATATGCAGAGGAAATTCAATCGATGTAGTAGGAAAGAGGTTGAGAGATGTGCTTCCGCTGTTGAAAAGGCAACTACTGGATGTAGAGGTTGAAGTTGAGGTCAAAAGGAGAAAATACAATGGTAAGAGGACAAAAATTACCAGAACCTTCAGACTCGTATGTGTCTTTAACGATGAAACCGAAGAATATCATGCATATTTGACAAATATATCACACAATATATTGTGTGGTGAAGATATCGCTGAACTATATAGTGCGAGATGGGAAATTGAACTTATTTTCAAAGAATTAAAAAATGTTTACCACATTGATCAAATAGAAAGTGCAAATCCAAATGTAGTTAAATGCCTGATCTGGGTAGCGATTTTGACACTTATGTGTTCTCGCAAAATTTTGAGATTAGTAAAAAATGTAGATCCTAAAAAAGCTCACCTATATACTCATCTACGATGGGCAAAAGTGTTTACTGAAAATGCAGATAGATTATTGAAAGAAGTTCTTGAGAGCATGGGTCTAAAATTGGATATGCTCACTTTATTTGATATCTTTATAGGTCAAGGAAATGATCCTAACATAAAGAGGAAGAGGTTGATGGATACATGGATAGCTTAACCGAACACCTATGGAAAACTTATTGATATAGATAAAGTCCAGGTGATAATTGGCGGTGTCAGTAGTTCTGAAACACTTGCCATTGCCCCGTATGCAGAAAAAAGCAAAGTGGTCATGATATCTCCTTCTTCAACAAACCCGAAAATAACAGATGCAGGCGAATATATTTTCAGGGTCGTTCCAAGCGACCTCCTGCAGGGTGAAGCGATAGCAAAACTTGCGCTTGCAAAGAACTACGCAAAAGCTGTAATGCTTGTAGAGAACAACGACTATGGTATCGGTATGGAAGACGTCTTTAAGAAACATTTCACAGGTAATGTCACAAGCGTCAGATATGATAAAGGAAAAGGGGATTACAGGTCTGAGATCGAATCCATAAAGAAAGCCAACCCTGATGTGATCATATACGTTGGCTATCCAGCTGATGCTTCGGTAATACTCAAGCAGAGCGGTGAACTGGGTCTGAAGAAGAAATGGATAGCTGCAGAAGGCATCGCAGACCCTGTGATGTTCGATAACGCAGATGTCGCAAAACAGATGGAAGGCATGCTCCTTACCACTCCGGGCAGGTCGGAACAGGAGGAAAAAGAAGATCCTGTATTCCAGTATTTTGTGGATCTTCACAAACAGACCTTTGGAAAGGATTATTCGATATATTCAGATACCGAATATGATGCTGTTATGCTGGCAGCGTATGTGATAGCAGAGGTTGGAAATAACGGCACTGCGATCAAGGAAGCCCTGCCTCGCGTCTCAAAGACATTCAAAGCAGTTTCAGGTGATAAGACATTTGACGAGAACGGTGATGTCAGGGGCAGCTACAAAGTGCTGGAAGTGACGAATAAGACAATGGTCCCTATTGGAAGCTGGAACCCGAGTACGGGTATTGATCTGAATCCTGGCAAATAGCAAAATTTTGTCAATGACATACATGCCATCTCTGGCATGTATATTTAATTTTTGATCCCTTCCTCTTTTTTCCCAAGATAAAGCCTTCCTATCTCTTTATGGTCAAGTATTTCATCAGCTTTTCCTTCGAACATATTCTTTCCCATGACCATTATGTAGCCCCTGTCCGCGATGCGAAGTGCGCTCTTAGCGTTCTGCTCAACAAGAAGGACTGAAGAGCCGCCATTTTTTATCTCTTTGATCTTTTCCATCATGACATCAACCATCTTTGGCGCCAATCCTGCCGAGGGTTCATCCATCAGCAAAAGATCCGGGCGCGTCATCATGGTGCGCGCCATTGCCAGCATCTGCCTTTCGCCGCCGCTTAAGCTGCTTGCTTTCTCATTCTTTTTCTCCCGCAGAACAGGGAATATCCTGAAAACCTCATCAAAATCCGGGTTTTTGATAGTATAACCCCCCATTTCAAGATTCTCCATGACCTTCAGGTTGGCGAACACGTTCTCTGTCTGCGGGACAAAACCCATACCCTTCTTCACAAGATCAAAAGGTTTTGCTCCCGTAATGTCATCGTCTTTAAAATATATCCTGCCTGAACTGGATCTTACAAATCCGAATATGGTCTTTAAAAGTGTGCTCTTTCCGCACCCATTCGGCCCTATGATAACAACTATCTCGCCTTTGGCTACGTCGATATTCACACCCTGCACAACTATTGTTTCCCCGTACCCCGATACCACATTTTCAATGCGAAGCAGGATTATCCCCCCAGGTAAACATCAATGACCGTCTTATTGTTCTGTATCTCCTCAGGTGTCCCCGAAGCAACGATCTGTCCTTTGTTCATCACATATATTATATCGCAGAAATTCATCAGTATGTCAATATTGTGTTCGATAATGAGAAATGTCCTTTTTTTCTTTTCCTGCATTACCTTTTTAAATATCTTGTTCGCCAGGGTGGGATTCACACCTGCAACAGGTTCATCCAGGAGAACCATCCCCGGTTCTGCCATAAGCGCCATTCCGATACTGAGAAGTTTCTGCTGCCCTCCTGAGAGAGCACTTGCATACTCATGCCTAAGATGTCCTATCTCCAGAAAATCCAGAATTTCAAAAGCCTTCTGTATATCCCACCTCT
>JAHIFK010000069.1 GCA_018900975.1 Methanobacteriota archaeon | reverse complement strand
TGCCAGAAATTTGAATATTAAAGTGATTTATAGATTTCGTTTCATTCAATTAAATCTCTTCACTCTAAAACTACATCATTATATTAAATGAGGGTCCCGATCGTCATAAAAACCCCCGAAAGAATAGGTATCATAAGATTATCATCTATCGGTCTTCCCTGTATCCTAAGCGGTATCGCATCGCCCAGCGTGGCGCCCAGAGCACCAATCACAAAAACACCAAATGAAATGCTGTTCATATCAGGAGCAAGCGGCAAATACTGAAGCAGAATCCCTATCATTACACATACAGCGAACATTATTGCCATGATCGGGAATGGTTTCATGATAAATCTCTGTCGTGAATGTCTTACGTTCCCCCCGTCCATAAGAGCGCCAGCCAGACCCGATGCCGTATCACCCAGCGCCAGCATAAGTATCGCGGCGATAGCGATGGTTTTTTCAAACGCAAAAATGGAGATAAGCGCAGCCAGCTGGAAATATATGTATGCAGCCACCTGTTTATTTTCATGAGGTCGCAGAAGTATTTCAGGGAGCCTTAATTTTCCCGAAAGCCTGAGCCATTCAACAATAAGTAGGATCGCATTGATGATAGCAAGACCCGCGACCGCAGTATCCCGATCTATGAAATAATAAGCCACGGCGATAAAGGATCCCAATACATGGATCGCTTTACGGCGCAGTTCAACAAAGAACAGATTTAACAATGTTACACTTTCCTTCCTGCCTCATCAAAAGATTTTCCTTTGTAGATCATATCATATATATTGTCAGCAATACCGCCCATATTTGCGCGTACCTGTTTCATCGTGTCCCTGTCCCTTATCGTAACAGTGCTGTCTTCAAGCGTCTGGTAATCCACAGTAATGGAATACGGGGTGCCTATCTCATCGTTCCGCCTGTATCTTCTTCCTATGGTTCCGGAATCGTCAAATGCGACAAGTATGCCTGCTTTTCGAAGGTTCTTTACTATCTCGTTCGCCGGTTTTATCAGTTCTTCGCGTGTGAGAAGAGGCAGTACCGCAGCCTGCACTGGCGCCACCTCTGGAGGAAGGCGCAGGACTATCCTTTTTTCTTCCTCATCCCCGTCTTCAGCTTTTGCCTCTTCTTCAAAATAGGAGTGTTCAAGGAGGGAATAAGTTATCCTGTCTATGCCGAACGATGGTTCGATCACGTGAGGAATGATCGTTTCGCCATGAACCTCTTCCGAGATATTTTCAAATGAAACTGCATCCTTATCCACCTTAAGAACCTCGCCATCGACCACCACGTCTATAATCTCACCTGACAGGTCTTCAGGTTTCATCAGTTTCAGCGCGTTCGCTATTTTTCCTGCTTTTCCCTTGAACATTGGTCCGAGTTTTCCCATATTGGGTTTTACGGCAAATCGCTCCACTTTTATTGGTTTATCGTAAGATACATAAACTGCCAGTTCGGTCCCGCTCTGTTTCGCATGTGCTTTAAGGTCATAATCCGTCCTGTCAGCGATCCCCACGATCTCTACCCATCCGAACCTGTCGCTCTCTATCTCTGCATCCCAGCAGTCCGCTGCATAGTGTGCCATCTCATCCTTCATGTGCTGCCGAAAGCGCAGTTTCTCAGGCGATATACCTACACGAATTAGGAACTGGTATGTCCTCGCGAGGCAGTATCCCAGGAACTCATGGGCGATTATTCCATTTTGTACAGCAAGTTTGATCGTCATATTTTCAGAACTGCCCCGCTCCTGCCCATCCTGAGAATAGAGAATAAGCTCAATATCTGCAATTTCCCCGAATTTAGGGTGTGTCTTGTCCCTTGGATCGATAAATATCTCAGCCTCTGCCTGTGTGAACTCGCGAAGGCGTATCACACCCTGGCGGGGTGATATCTCATTGCGGTAGGCTTTACCTATCTGGGTGGCGCCAAAGGGAAGGTGATCACGGTAGAACTTCAAGAGCCGCGGGAAGTCAACGAACATTCCCTGCGCGGTTTCGGGGCGAAGATAACCTGCCCTTTTCCCACCAGGACCTATGCTTGTTTTGAACATGAGATTGAATTCATAGACTTTACCCAGCCCTTCGCCGCATTCAGGACATTTGATCTTGTGCTTGACGATGACTTCGGTGAGGTCATCAGCGCTTAGCGTGTCCGGGTTTTCCACAACATCACCCACAAGATGATCTGCCCTGAAAGCCTCGTTGCATTTCTGGCATTCGGTCAGCGGGTCTGAGAAACCCCCGACATGTCCTGATGCGATGAAGATGTCTTCGATACCTATCGTGGGCGATTCTATCTCGTAATACCCTTCGTTGATCACAAATATATCGCGCCAGATGTTCTCGACGCGGCGCTTGAGCATTGCGCCAAGAGGCCCGTAATCGTAAAAACCGGCAGTACCACCATATAATTCAAACGAGTTCCATAGGAATCCACGGCGCTTTGCAAGTTCTATAACCTGTTCGTATTTATCTGCCATGTGAGCTTAATACATGTGTTCTATTTATTAACTTTTCATCGGATAGGATGTAATAATTCGAAATAATGTAATAATTCGAAACAATATAATAATTTGAAATAATATAATACACGGATATGACGTAGATGCGGGCTTAAAATACACTTACTATGATAAAACCAAAACATTTAAAACATACAAACCCATTACTAACTAAAGGGTGATACTCCTAATGAACGAAAAAGATAGTAAGGTGCCTATTTATATAGCGATCCTGATTGCGGTAATACTTATTGGAGCTGCTGGTTATTATGTTCTTGGCGGCAAGCCCAAGGAAACCCCGGGCGTAGTTGTAAAGACCCCGGGCGTAACTCCGGAAGAGACTCCTGTTGCAGCGCATCCGGGGGGGACCCCGACAACCAGCGCGCCTGTGACCACGGCGACCACATCAGTTGCTACGATAAAATGCGAATTATGCCATACAAATTCCCAGAATCTGGTTCCGCATCTAAACGGTGGAAAACTGTGTATAAACTGCCACGGCAGCCAGGTACACAGCATACACATGGGGGCAGGTACGGTAAACCTTAATTGCGATATATGTCATGGATCCCCGCAAAAGATTACGATTCCGAAAGTGGAGAAAGGAGAAGGGCCTGGTCATTTCTCAACATGCGAACAGTGCCATGCTCCGCCGCCTGACAGTCTCAAACCCAGTAAAGGTGAACTGGTAGAGATACACCTATCAAGGTTAAAATACTGCACGAACTGTCACGGAACTGACGTTGGTATTATACACGAAAAATCTCTCAACAAAACCTCATAGAAATGAATAAAAGGGATATCCCCTTTTATTTTTTCCTTTTTCTATAGCGCAATGACATCTTTTGAGACCTTTGCAGAAGTATGTAAAAAAATAAAAGGGATATCAAGCTCTCTTGAAATGACAACGGTTGTTGCTTCGTTCCTCAATGAAGTGGACGACAACGAACTTGATATCGCAACCCGTTTTATTATGGGAAGTGTGTTCCCTGTCTGGAGCGAAAAAGAGCTCGGGGTCGGGACAGGTCTGTTATACGCTGCCATTGCAAAGACATCATCGCTACCGGTCAGGCGCATAGAAGAACTGGTGAAAGAGACCGGAGATGTCGGCACAGCCGCAGAAAAAGCAATAACAAACCGCAAAGCTAATTTTAATTTTTTTTCTGAAGAAAAACTCTCCATACTCGACGTATTTTCAAGATTCCAGAAAATCGCAGGTCTTGAGGGCAAGGGGTCACAGGATGCTAAAATAAAGAACCTCCAGTATCTTTTCGGGGCATCAAAACCTGTTGAGACAGTTTATCTTGCGCGTCTGGCAGTTGAAGAGCTACGCATCGGGGTTGGTGAAGGGATATTAAGAAATGCCATTGCAGAGGCTTTTAATGTTCCTGCTGAATTGGTTGAAAGGGGTTACATGATCGCTAACGATTTCGGTCTTGTTGCATATACTGCAAAAAAAGAAGGGGCGCCCGGTCTTCTTGAACTCAGTGTTGTGACTGGAAGGCCGCTCAAGCTTATGCTTGCCCAGGTCGGAGATGGGATAGATGAAGCGCTGGCAGAAATGAGTTCTGTTGCAGTGGAGTGGAAGTTCGACGGGGCACGCGTCCAGATACACAAGGAAGGGAACAAAATAACGTTGTATTCTCGGCGGCTTGAGAATGTAACGTCTTCCCTGCCTGATATTGTTAAATCTGTAAGGACGTGTGTAAAAGCGGACACAGCCATTCTTGACGGGGAAGCCGTGGCTCTTGGAAAAGACAAAAGACCTATGGCGTTCCAGGAGATATTGAGGCGATTCAGGCGAAAATATGATGTAACGGCAACCGCCCTTGAAATCCCCCTGTCCCTTAACCTTTTTGATTTATTGTACCTGAATGGTGAAAGTCTCATTGATATCCCGCTATTTGAGCGAAGGAAAAAACTTGAAGAAATATGCGATAAAAGCATTGTGGCAGGACAGACAATAACTGAAAGCGCAGCTCAGATCGATGTAATTTATAAAGAGGCTCTTGCTGCGGGGCATGAGGGGGTAATGCTGAAAAACCCCAGGTCTCTTTACACGCCCGGAAAACGGGGAAAGAACTGGCTGAAATTGAAACCTATCATGGATACACTTGACCTTGTTGTCGTCGGGGGGGAATGGGGAGAAGGGCGAAGGACTTCTTTTATCGGTTCATATTTGCTGGCATGCCGCGACCCTTATACAGACAGATTGCACTCTATCGGGCGTGTTGCGACTGGAATTACGGATGAAAAGCTGGAGGAACTTACTGCTGTTTTCAAAGACCTGGTTCTTCTTGAAACCGGGGTCCATGTGGAGTTTGAGCCAAAGATAGTGTTTGAGGTAGCATTTGAGGAAATCCAGAAAAGCCAGAATTATGATTCAGGTTATGCATTGCGTTTTCCAAGGCTTGTCAATGTGAGAAGCGATAAATCATTGTATGATGCGGATACGATAGAAAAAGTTGAGCAGCTTTATTCAAAACAGAAGGGAAAATAGAGGGTTTTTTTCATGCTGATGGAAAAGTTTAAACAGGATTAAGTAATAAATTATAGAACCAAATGTTTCGAAGGAAGTGAGATTAAACTAAATGTGGAAAATTGAGGATGCAATAGACCTGTACGGCATAGAACGATGGGGAAATGGATACTTTTCTTTTAATAAAAACGGAAATTTAAGTGTCAGGCCTGGAAAAAAAGAGACACTTGCTATTGATTTAAAAGTTGTGGTTGATAATCTTTCGGCCAAGAAAATAAAATTCCCGATACTGTTTCGGTTCCCTCAGATACTTGAGGGACAGATAAAGGAACTGAACGGGGCTTTTTCACACTCGATATCTGAGTACAAATATAATAACATCTACCAGGGCGCTTTCCCTATGAAAGTGAACCAGCGAAGGGAAGTGATGGAAGAGATCGTCAAATTCGGTAAAAAATTCAATCAAGGGCTGGAAGTCGGAACGAAAGCAGAACTGCTGGCTGCCCTGTCATTTGAACTCGGTCAGGAAGCCCTGTTGATATGCAACGGGTTCAAGGACGATGAATACCTCAAGCTGGCATTGAATGCTGTTAAGTTAAAAAACAAACTTGTGATAGTCATTGATGAGTTCAGTGAGACAAGGCGCTTACTTGAACTCTCGAAAACAATGGGAGTAAAACCGCTTATTGGCATAAGGGTAAAGCTCTACTCAAAGGGCAGCGGGAAATGGGCAGAATCAGGAGGAGAATCTGCCAAGTTCGGCCTCACCACTACCGAGATGCTGGACTGCATAAAGACTTTTGCGGAGTATGAAATGCTCGAACAACTCCAGATGCTGCATTTCCATGTCGGTTCCCAGATCACGGAGATAAGGCGGATCCAGAAAGCTGTCAAGGAAGCAGCCAGGGTTTATGCAAAAATAAGAAATATGCACATAAATATCAAATATTTTAACATAGGCGGAGGTCTAGGAGTAGATTATGATGGCAGTAAGACCTCATCTGATGCAAGCGCCAATTATACTATCCAGGAATATGCTAACAATGTGGTATATTCACTCAAGGACGTATGCGATGAAGAAGGCGTCTCCCATCCAATAATTTTGTCCGAAAGCGGGCGGGCTCTCAGTGCGTATCATTCATTGCTGGTCATAAACATCAAGGGAGATAAGAACGGTAACCGCAATAAACTGATAGAAATGCGAGGCGATGAACCTCATATAATAACAGAACTGTACGACGGATCAAAGGAAATAAACATCAAAAATTATATTGAGTATTATCACGACGCTCTCGAGAACCGTGAGGAACTTCTTTCGCTTTTCAACCTGGGCGAGATAGAACTTGAGGAGAAATCCACTGGAGAGGTACTGTTCCTGCAGATATGTGAGAAAGCCGCCGCATTTGCCAGGGAGACGGGGAACAAATCTGACGATTTCGATGACCTGAATAAATTGCTCTCGAAAAAATATATTGGTAATTTCTCAACGTTCCAGTCCATCCCCGATTTCTGGGCCATAAAACAGTTGTTCCCTGTAGTCCCTGTAAGCAGGGCTAATGAAAAGCCAACTCAATACGGCACTATAGTTGATATCACCTGTGATTCTGACGGTGAAATTGATAAATTCGTGGATTTGAAAGATGTCAAGGAGATCCTGGAACTCCATGAACTTAACAATGGTTCCTATTATCTTGCAATACTTATGCTTGGCGCATACCAGGATACGATAGGAGATTACCATAACCTCTTTGGCGCGGCAAACGAGGCGCATATAATAATGGACGACAGCGGGGGATGGCATATCAAGCAGATAGTCAATGGTGACAGGAACTGCGATGTCCTTGGCTATGTCAAGTATAATACCAATTCGCTGCTGGCGTCATTTGAATCCGAGGTGGTCCAGGCGCAGAGGGAGAACAAAATATCCAAACAGGAAGCTGAAGAGATAATAAATAACTATAAAGAATCCATGAACCAGTATACGTATCTGGATATGTAGGCGGATAACAAACTTCCTGTCGATCATTGACCTATGTGGAGCAATTATGCTTACTCTTGGTATCGTGAACACTTACGACAAAATAAAAGTCCATGAGGCCCACTACCGCAGCATCGCCCGCGCTGCGCCTTTGGCATACGCATTCGGGTTCAACCTTGCGCTTTTCGATTATCCTTTCAAAATGAGCGCAGAGGAACTTGTGAATTTTGTGAAGGATAAAACCACAATCGGAGGTTCGGGTAAATATCTTGAGGAGCTTTTCAGGGCAGGCAGGTTCTTCGTGTTCGACCTGCCAGAGAAAGGATTCCAGCCCCAGTTTGGCGCTCCTGTGGTCACGACTTCGCATCCTGCAAAAGATAAGGTGATCAGTGTGGATTCGCTCTCTGAACAGGTAAACAGGAAAAAATCATTTATTTTCCTTATCGGACTGGGGCATAAAGGTCTGCCGTCAGAGTTGATGGAGAGGGCTAAGTACCATTTTGATATAACTGGAAAGGGTATCTCGCTTGAGACCTGCACGGCAATAGGGGCTGTGCCTGCGATAATTGCGGGGCGAGTCGGGCAGAAAAGGCCATAAATTCAATATGTATTTATACAAAAAAAAATGAAAGGACCTTCAGTTCCTTCGTCCAAGCTTATAAGCAATACCTGCGCCCAACAACCCAATTGCGATCTCAAATCCAGGCGTTGCTTGTGTAGGAACAGGAGGCTTTCCAGGAGTTTCAGCAGACGTTGGAGTCGTTGCAGGTTCATCCTCAATCACGATATCCACTTCGCGTTCAGAGAAATTCGCTATGTACATCATCGCTTGCATGCGGTTTTCGCCTGTCATTGTAAGCCAGAAGGAAGATTCTTTAGCGCCATACAATTCTTCAGTGGTCATGACCTGCCTCATAGGTATATTGTCAAGATAAAGGCCTATTTTCTGCCCCTGTGACCACATCATGGAACAGTTTTCCAGGTTCATCATAATGAATTTGCCAGCCGGGTCAGTGGAATTAACTCTTATCCTTATTCGGTCCCTTTCCATTGATCTTACCATGAGGTTCATATTCTCAGAATAATTGACAATAGAATATTTATTTGATAAACCTATCGATACCTCAGCGCCTGCCCTGTTCCTCACCATCTCTCCCATGAACTTCTGATGCATACCATCCATCGGCATGTTCACTGGCACAGCCCTGAAAACAGCATTTCCCCCGCTGGACTCTATCCTGACTTCTCCTCCAGCGATATTTATTGATGTTGTATTTGTTGAAACAATAAATGCTGTCATGTTTCCATCTTCTATTTTTACGATATTATCCTCTTTCGAAGCACTAACGCCGTCCGCAAGGTAAAAAGTGATCGTTGTAGCTGCTTTTGTTCTGATGTTTATAACAGCTGCAGGATTATCGTGCAGTTGTATCACAACTGAATCATCTTTATCTGAAATTCTTGTCAGCGCCCCCATTGTTTTTGAGTCTTTGTAATTGAAACCTGCAACTTTTATAGAATCAAAAACAGTGATGCCAAGGATACCGTAATTCATAACCGCGCCTGTGGTATTATCCACAGAAAAAGTCACGAAGTTGCCATAGTTACTGCCCTGGCTGTGCATAAATCCCATTCCTATCATGCCCTGAGAAATGCGCATCTCGCTGCCGCGGGTCATCATATCTTTTGCTTTCCCGCGCATCAGATCTCCATCCATCATTCCTCTGCCCATCTCACCGAAAACTGGCACAGCCAGTATTAGAACTGCAAGAAGAAATGCAGTTATTTTTATTGATATTTTCATGTTATTAACCTCCATTAACCGTCCCATTTTTCCCTTTGACTAAAATAGTTAAGGGTATATAAATAGATTCGCTAAGTATTGATTTATGCTTTTTTGCAGCGTAAGACCATACCATTTATTATCCATGAAAGGCATACAAACACACAGAGGGACGTGCATGATAGACTATACGAAAGAATCAAAACTTAATGTCAGTTCAGCGGTTGAAAAGCTCAAAAAAGACCTCATGGATAACAAATGGGGTATCCTGAGCGTTATTGATGCAAAAAAAATCCTTGCAGAGAAGCTCAAGGTAGAGTTTGATGATTATATTATTCTTGATATCTGCAATCCCGGTCTTGCAGTTGAAGCTGAAGACGCACTAAAGAAAATAATCGATATGCAGTAGGGGGAAAATGCAGATAATCGAGATAATGGAGAAAACCTTTGAAGCAGAATCCGGTGATATAGCCCTTTATCTTGCTATGTCAAAAAAAGCTGCAGATGATGGGGATTCGGAAATAGCCCGTTACCTTTATAATGTGGCAATGGAAGAAGCGAACCATGCAATGGATTTTGCGATCCTTCTTGGCAAGGTGAAAGATACTAGATCAAATCTCACGATGATGCTGGAAGCTGAGATAAGATCTGAAAAAGAAAGAGGTGAAGCAGCAAAGACCGCTCTTGCTCAAGGCAATAAAGAAGCATTTCAATACTTCGAGAGATCAATGCATGATGAAAAAAGGCATAAAGCCGGATTGAAAGTTATCCTCTCAAAATTGCAGGAAAAGGATTAAATCAAATATCAACAATGATACTATGGGAGAATTTACATGGAACCAGAGAAAGTAATCAAAAGCATA
>JAHIFK010000068.1 GCA_018900975.1 Methanobacteriota archaeon | reverse complement strand
CTGCATTCGCCTATGCAGCCTTCATCTGAAGCGATAGAGAACACGTTGGTTGCGCCGCACTGATCCTGCAGGTCATATCCGTAGAATCCAAGTCTGCCGTGTGCCTCTTTGTGGAGGTACATGGAGAGATACCATCCGGCATATGCTGCCTGGGAGTGCCCGGTTGCAAGACCAACCGCTCCGGCGGATGTGAGTGCAACAGTCGTTGCTCTCTGTGAACCTCCAAAGTGGTCTTCGAGTGTGGTCGGGTACTTCTCGTACGCTTCAAGACCGTACAGTGTTGTTTCTGTAGCGATGTCTTTTACCGTCTCCATGGTTGCCTTTGCACTTCCGAGTTTGCCGTATTTCTTTTCTGCATACTCTGCGCCCCAGTACAGGAAGTCGTCAAGGATATCATTGGTGTATGCTGGTGTTGAATACATTGTGAATCCGACGCCGCCTGACATGTAGCCGCCGAGCCATATCTGGTCATACAGCATTGACGATGCAGAAGCTACCTGTAAGACAACTTCGCATGGTTCATCTGGTTTCTTCCTCTGTGTCTGGACGATATCTGCCATATGACCGAAGGACAATCCTCCGGGCTCATTTGGTCCCCTGGCTCTGCGAGCCGGGATCATATCACCCATTTCGACAAGTCCAGCGTGCTTGGCTGTGAATGCAAGTTCACCGACTGCTGCTTCACCGGCGCACATATGATATGCGCTGATAAAGGTCATGCCGACCTGCATTGCCATCCAGCGGCTTGTGCCTGGTCCGTCCTCAGTCCTTGTGACTATGGTCGGGATGTGCACTGCCTGCCATGAGGTCTTGCCCATTGCTGCCTTGATCTGTTTTGCCTGGTCTTCCGGGAATTCGTTGTCAATGTTGATAACGAACTGTTTGTCTACTTCATCCTGCAGTGTCTCGTCGCCAGTGAAGATTTTCACATAGCAGTCATCTACGAGTGCCGGGTGTGTTTCGACCATGTGTTCCTGGACGATCGCTGCGCCGGGCATTGCATGGTTCAAGACTTCAAGATAGTAGTTGATTGTCTCAGGGGTAACTTCCTTGCCCAATCTCTTCTCAAGTGTCTCGTGTGCCAGGTCAAGTCCTACAACGCATGTTCTCCTTATGTCGTCCCATTCCTGCTGCATTGCTGCATTGTTGACGAAGTGGAGATCGTCGCCGTCGCATACGATATCTGTTCCAGATATTGTATAAGGGGTCAACTGTCTCTGACCCATCGGGATACCCGCAAGGTGAAGCTTGGGGTCATATGCCTGCAATCCTCTCTTCTTTGTGATCGCTGCGCCGCATTTGGCCATTTCTACCTTTCTTGGGTTCTGTGTGTATCCAAGTCTGAGGTATTTGGTCTTCTTGTCAGTTATTGACTTTGGTTTTGCTGTGGAGCCGCACTTGTTGGATCCCCATTCTTTTGCGTACTTTGTTTCCATTGCTTTCTTAAATCTTACTTCTGCCATTTTGAATCACCTCACGCCTTTGGGACGAACCCGTATTTGGTTCTTAATTCCCAGACTTTCTGAACGTGCTCGACTACTTCCTTGTCGCTTCTGAAGGAGACATTGTCCACTCTATAGATGGTGGTTCTCTTGGCTGCTTCGGACTCGCTCATTGGTTTCCCAAGGTTGACCTTTCTGTCAATTGGTACTCCTACCTGATCTTTGTCCATTACCATTACGCCGCCTTCAAGTCTGCGCCTGTCCAGCATATCGAACATGGTGCCGTCTTCCTGAAGTCTGAGCGAGTGGCCGTGAACTGTACAGCCTCTAAGGCCTGCAAGACCCCAATCGGTCATTTCGGTCTCTGCCTGTCTCTTGGTGTACTCTTCAAGATCTCTCTCTCTCATTTCATTGACCTGTCTGCCTGACAGTGTACCTGGGTCAACTCCTCTGAAGTTGATCGCGCAATGGTACGATCTCCAGTATGGGACTGATGGACCATTGTACATAGAGTCAGAGAACTGTGCGTATCTGATCCTGTCGCCTGCTGCTGCGCCTGGGGTTGGTTCTACAACTTCTCTTACCGGGCAGTCTGGTTCGCCCATTTCCGCAAGGGGCGGGTGGGTGCTCGGGTAGTCTGAGCCGGGCGCTCTGTGTCCGAGAAGGGCTGTTAAGTCCTCATCTGAAATATCGCGCATTTTCTCGACGTCATCTGACATATGTTTTCTTCTATTCTTAGCAACTGATGTGTTGCCAGGATAATACTGTGGTTTATAAGCCATATTTTTTCCTCCTTATATTTTTGAATTGGTTCCTTCTGCTGTTCTGAATAAACTCATACATTTTCCCCTGCTCTTACCATACAGAGGTTTGTTTCCAACTTTGCATGTGGGTCGACCATACCAAGCATTCGTTCATCCTCAAGATTGATGGTTTCATCAAACTTGCTTTTGAACCCGTACTTGCCGTAATCGGTCAGGGTGGCTTTTGTTTTTATGAAATAGCCTCGTTTTAATTCAAACGAGAAGGGCAGCGCGCGTTCACACGCTTTCTTTAGTTCCTCCACGGCACTTTCATTATCCACTTCGACAAGAACTTCGCCCACTATAACATGCAGTTCGAATGCGCATCCACTTACATGGATAATTATCCTGTCAGGATGGTTCACATCCTTACCCGTTCCAGGTCCACATGTTATCGTTCTGGGCAGGTTCTTCCCACTGATAAGCATTCTTACCACGCCTTTTACCGAATCGATCTCATTCAAGAGCTTCTCAGCGGTTTCAGGCAGTAATAGCCTTTGTGGAAATATCCGTATCTGTTTTAGTTTATCCGATACTTTAGCAGCTCTTACCATTCAATTCTCCTTATACGGCCCCCGCGATAGCCTTTATAGGCTCTCTGAATTCATCAACCGAGCTGAAAACATCTCCTACTAATCCGGATGTCTTTGCAGGGCTGTATATCTGCACACCTGCGTCAAGAGCAACTGCTGCTGCTACGCATGGTACTGCGAGACCCTTTGAGTGCCTGGTAACGACGTGATTGCCGTTGAAGACACCAGGTCCTCCGCCGCCATAGATAGAGTGCGAGAAGAACGAGAAGCCTACTGCAGCTCCCTGTACCTTACCGAAGTCGCATCCTGGAAGTGAGGTCTCCTTTTCAATGAGGTCGTTGAAGTACAGCAATACTGCTGATACCGACTGTGGAGCTCTCTGTGCGCCGCAGTTGACGAGTGTTGCGATCATTGTGCCTGCTGCTGTGTACGCATTCCACTTTCCGACATCGTTGGTCTTATAGGTAGTATAGCCAGATGCGAATTTCTTATCTGCGCTGATTACTTTATCTGCAATTGCCTTTTCGACGCATGCATGGACTACTGAACCGATGGTACCGGTCTTGCCCAGAGCTTTTGTTGTTCCATATACCATGTTGTTGGCGTTCAAGCCCTGGTATGAATAACTCATTAATCTGTGTCTCTCCTGGTTACCGATTGCATCTCCCATTTCGAAGATAGCGGTATTCTCAAGGGTTGAGCACAGCGCTGCTGTGTTCATAGCGTTCATCTTACAGGTTGCTGCAAGGTGGTTTGCCATGACGTTCCTGAGTGTATAACCAAAGCCTTCATCTTTCTGTGGGATTTCGACGATCGACTTGACGTTGCCGCCGACCATATCAAGTGTCTGTGGGTACTGTCCCCAGACTGCGGACTTGATGGTTGGTGCATCGAACATGCCAATGTTGAACTGGCTTATGATTGCCTGTGTGGTTGCTGATGCTGCGCAGGTGAGTGATGATACATACTCTGCTGCTACATCGATTCTTGCTGATGGCACCTGTACGATAAGTTGTTTTCCACCATTTAAGGCCTTTACAACTGTATCGTCCCCGCTATCAACCTTTACCATATCGGCAACTGCGCTCTGGATCTTTGCTGAATTTTTTACTATGTCCAATTTCATTTCTCTTCCAGGAATCTTTCTGCCCTTGCCACCAATTGCTGATGTTGCTAAGGTTTTCTCGATTCCCGCTAAGTCAACGGCTGCTGTTCGCTTTATGCCGGTGACTATACTTTTTATAGCGGCATTTCTCATCGGGCTTATGGCATTGATGTCCACGCCTGATTTGAGTTTTGCTCCTCTGTCGCTATATAGGTCTATTGTGTCAGCCACGTTTATTTACCTCCTTATTTTTTACTTTCCAAGAAATTGGTCACTTGGCAGCGACACAACAAGAGTGATTGACAACACCCTGAGTATAGAACTTAAAAAAAGTTGGTTATGTTCTATTTATCACAGAATATTGTTTTTTTGTTATATCGTTCTGCCATTACAATCCCTTGTAATACCAATCTATTATCTTATAGTACTTAAGTTTTGCGAATCGTTCATGATAATACATTATAAAATAATTCATGGCAAAGCTTCATGCTTTCAATAATAAATTTTCTATTATTATCTATCCGCCACTTTCCACATTGGAATGGTCCATCTCAGTCGGAACAAATTCTTTTTGCTTCTCTAATGCCTGATTTACTTCATCAAGAGTGAAGTGTTTTTCATTAAGTTCTTTTTCTTCCGTTTTTTCAATGGTTTTCAGGACTTCTGTCTTATAATAG
>JAHIFK010000067.1 GCA_018900975.1 Methanobacteriota archaeon | reverse complement strand
ATGTTTTTCGCATTCGGCCATACCATTATTTTTAGAATATATATCACTGCTGTTAGTGGTGTGAAAGTGTTGTTCCAAGGGGTACGATTCATCTGCGCCCTCGAAGGGCGCAGGGTTCTCTACCCCTTGACCCCACGTTCTCAGCATTTCTTCTATCATTTCATCTGTACTTAACAGGAATCGTACTCTCTCCATGTCTATTTCTCCCAAGCTCTTCCATGAAGGCTTCTCGATATCTTTGAGCGTATCTTCATACTCTAACATTTCTTTTGTCATCTAATTCACTCCTTTTATTTAAATTCATGATATAGATTATGTATATTAATATTATGATAATTATGAAACTAATACTTTTCGATAACAAATCTGGTAACATATATGATAATAATCTTGTGATTTTTGGAAGTCTGATACCCATATCATGCCCTCAGTGGACATAACTGAAAAGCGCCCTCGTATTAACATCTTCAAGCTCAACGGCGCCTATTATTTCAAGCAGTTCTTCGATACCTGAACTATTCAAGGAGTTCGAAACGTATCATGAAAAGCAACGATTCAGGTTCAAAATGGGAACGGCGGATTCAGATTCTACTAAGGTTCTATCTGGATAATCCACGGAATATAATGACAAACAGATTTTAAGATAATCCATTACATCATTTTGGTTATGGCAATTCTCCAATCTTATTGACCTTTCTGACAAATCACCTTTTAAAGTAATCATGTCAGGCACAGATATTTCTATATCCATTTTTTATCCCCTTCGGACATTTCATTATAATTTACTTAAATATCTATTTTTTACGATAGTGCATATTCAACTACCGCTTTGCAATTCACCCAATTCTTCTTATTTTGTCTTTCATCGATTTCAACCTGCTCAATAAGGAAATGGGAATTAACAATTTTACTCTTTCTTTAGAGTTCTTCAACATTGTTTTTTCCTCGACAATATATGTATTATAGAAATACATGATAATGTAAATCTACATAATAATCATAATAACAATGATGATATAAAAGTTTTTCGGTTAACAGTGACCGTTACATTACATGTTGGTGAAATTAAGGTAATTGGATGAAATCAAACATCGATTCTGAATTTATCCCCATGGCAATCATTGTATTCTTGTCCTTATTCGGCCCCGAAGAATAAAAATGAAAATTTTTATAAAACATGATTGTCCTGAAAAAGTTTCCAACCCCAGTTGAAAAACTCTTGCCTGCATCAATAATTGGTTGAAAAAGTGAAAATGTATGTTCAGCTTGATTGGATGTTTTTGGAATATCATGATCAAGATATTGGAACAATCCTTCGATTTTACTTACTAATCGGTTCACAACACCTTGAGCCATCCATGGCAATGTATGTCTTTTTTCAACTAGAATCGCTAATCTCTGGATTGCCTCTTCGCTGGTACCTGCATTGAAAATATTCAAAATCGCTTAATTGCATCTGCAAATTATTTTTTTCACATACACGAATTGAAACGGTCAAGCATTTCCGAAACATTTATATTGATTAAAAATAAAGAATTATATAGGACAGGAAGTGTTTAAATTTGGATGAATTTAATTTATATAAATTTATAGAGTTTATTATATTTGCTTTGTATTTGACATTTATATACCTCGCTATACAGATATGGTTATTATGGAAAGATGTAAATAAAGATGATTTTAAAATAAATACAATTATCAATGAATCTTTCTTCAAAAAGAACTGCATCTATGTTTTTTCCTTCTCTATATTCTTCATGGGACGTCAGATCTTTGAAGGGGTAAGCATAGACTATGCGAGGATCTATTTTATTTTACTGGAAATGCTTGGATTTATCTGTATAGTATTATTTGCCTATGATTGGTATTCAGTGTTAAGATTATCAGTTAATAAAAAACTCCACCCACATGAGCTTCCTGAGTTCATGAGATAATTTTTCATACGAAACAGACCTTTGCACTCGTTACTTATTTATACTCAGCATATAAGTATAATTGGTGGACTGATATCTAAAATGATAATAGTCGGTGAAGAAGAAGATGAAAGTGACTCTAGTCCGTTTCTTTTTTTAAGGCAACCAGTGTACGAAAGCGTACTTAATGTCAACCATGATTACCGCTACCTGCGGATGGGATATTATGTATCTGCGCATGCTGAAACCTATGGAGTAGACGTCACACCGGATTGTACAGAAATAATGGATGCATACAGGAACCCGCTACTGATAGAGAAGGCAAGAAGGAACGGTTTACCTACATTTAGTTACAGACTTATTACAAAGGCCATGGATGACCTGAACACGCCTGTAATGATGTTCGCGGTAAATCCTTTTACCAACAACTCGATGAAAATAGTAAGCTCAAGCTCTAAACTGGAAGGAATGATAAAAAAAATGAGCATGAACGCAAGGTTCCCGGTATCACTGCATCCTGTAAAAGGCGAGGTTCATGAAATCGTGCAAATGTTCGGTGAATCTACCAGTGATGAGACCTCGGAATTCACAGAAAAGTTCTATAAGATATTCAATATTCCAATATGTAAGTTAATAGTGCAGATAGAAGACGGGAATGTCATCCTGAACCACTGTGAACCGGCTCTTAAAAATGAAGTTAAGTGGGACATAGTTTATGAAAAGCTGCAAGAAATAAAACGGAAGAACTGAACCTGTATGAAATTAGCATGTTTTGTAGAAGCCTACAACTTTAATGATAAATCAGAGCGAAGCGCTCTTTCGAAATTCAAATCGACTGCTGAATCTCTCGGGCACTCGTTCGATTTTATATTTAAGGACAAAATTCCTGAGATACCGCTTTACGATTCTTTATTCATCAGAGCAACAACTGACCCTAGCAGTTCCGCATATATAGCCTCAAGGCTTGCACAACAGAACGGCCTCAGGGTAATCGATGACCCGCACTCTATAAGGACGTGCTCGAACAAGGCGATACTTCATGATCTGTTCCATAAAAACAATATACCATCTCCAAAATCTATGCTGTTCACAGGTGAAGACTTGACATGTGAAAACAATACAATTGAGAAAATATTCGACATGCTTGGAACACCAGTTATTATTAAAACACCCTATACCCGTTTCTCCTCGCATGTTGAGAAGGCAAATAACAGGGAAGAATTTATCGAGATCTCAAAAAGATTCCTTAGAAAATCAAAAGTAATGATAGTGCAGGAATATATACGATCTGATTTTGACTGGCGTGTTG
Source organism: Methanobacteriota archaeon (assembly GCA_018900975.1). GTDB lineage: Archaea > Halobacteriota > Methanosarcinia > Methanosarcinales > Methanoperedenaceae > Methanoperedens. The sequence goes on along the minus strand of JAHIFK010000067.1, from coordinate 15,918 downwards.
GGATACTTAATAATGAAATATTGTACCTGTGCAAGTACTGTATCCCTGAAGGAGGTTGGAAAGTAAAATCAAAGATAAATGGAAGGAACGTTTGGGGCGATACGATCGCCGTGCCAAGGGAGTCCATATCACATGAATTGAAAGATATTTGCATAAGTCTTTCAAAATGCGTGGGCGACGGACTTTACGGACTTGATGTGAAGGAAACAAAAGATGGATACAAGGTCATCGAGATCAATGATAACCCCAGCATCTACCAGGGTTTCGAAGATGCAATAGACCAGGACATCTATGAAAAGATCATCAATGCGCTGGCATCATAATTTTTTGATGAAACGCAGCGCATCGTCGCCGTTCTTGTAATATTTTTCCATTCTCAGTTTTACTGAATATCCTTCTGAGATATACAGATTTCGGGCTGCAATATTATTAACGCCTGCTTCTAACGTGAAATTCCTGTATCCCTTCTTTGACAACAACGCTTCACTTTGCTTCATGAGCAAACTCCCGATGCCGATGCGCCTGTATGAAGGATGAACGTTCAGGGAATATATCCTGGCATTTGAGATGTGCTTTCTTAACAGGATAATTATAGAACCAACAATTTCCCCTTCAATTGACGCAACAAGGAAAAGAGATTTTGCTTTTTTAAGCAGATATCCTATCTGCTTTTTATGGAATGTCTCTTCTTTAAAACATATTTTCTCAAGTTCAAGGATGGCAGGCATGTCCTCTTTTTTAGCCGGGCGAATGCTCGGTTTCAAGGAACTGCCACGCGCGACCTTACGCATTCCTGTACCTGCTTTACCACTTCAGGATAATCCCCGAATATATGACCCAGATCCACCGTACCCACCATGTCCACAACGCCAAGAGCTGCGATCCCGTAACCGTCTTTATTCCTTATCGGGACGACAACGACCGGGATGCCGGTATATTTGCCGCTTGTGGGGATCTTACGCACGAGCTTGTTCTCCTTTAAAACCTGTTCCAGCACCGGGCCTGAATAATCAGTATCAAGGATTTTTCCCTTCTCTATCCTTACGCCTTTTTTGTTAAGGGTTCTCATGGTTACAGGAAGACCTAACAGTTCATGTACCGCAAGAGCAAAGGGAGCTATCTCTTCACTTTGGGAATCTGCAGAGATCTGTATACTTGTGAAATTAATCATTATTCTAGTGTTTATGTTCATTGATGATATATTTTATTGTTTCACATCATAATAACAATTACTATAATTATAAAAACAATTCGATATATTTATGTAGATAAAGATTCATAATTGAAACGGTGATGTATGACCGTCTTGAAAAATGATTGGATAAATGCAGTAAAGTGGAATAACTTCAATACCGGTCATATAGACAGGAACAGATACATAAAATTCATAATTTTATTTGGAGTAATTTTCTCGCTGCTTCAGATATCAGACCTGATGCTAACACATCTTGCACTCAAAAATCCTGATATAAAAGAACTAAATCCACTTTATGGTAAGGACTGGTTCGTTCCTGTCAAACTGACAATGGTATTTCTCATAATGTTCACGATGTCCCGTATACCTGAAAATAGCCACAGGCTTGCAAAAAATACAATGGCAGGGTTGATTTGTATGTATGTTTTCATAAACCTGAACAACCTGTATTTCCTGCTGGTTTCGTAAACCCTGATAATAATTTATACGATAGGAGTACCTTCTTTTTTTGTCAATTCCTTGAACTCTCCCATTAACTTCCTTGTTATCTGACCGGGTTTGCCGTCCCCGATAATGCGCCCGTCAACTTTCGTCATCGGGGCTATCTCAGCAGCTGTGCCTGTAACAAAAACTTCATCCGCAGTATAGATATCGAACAGACCCATATTGATCTCTGCTACCGGTATCCCATCTTTTACGGCTAGTTCTATGGCAGCTGCGCGCGTTATACCGCGAAGATTGTTAAGGGTCGGCGGCGTAATGATCTTGCCATTCTTCACAACAAAGATGTTGTCGCCTGAACCTTCAGATACGTTGCCGTGGACATCGATCATTATCGCTTCATCACCGCCTTTAGCGTTCGCTTCGATCTTTGCAAGTATGTTGTTCAGGTAATTCATCGATTTGATGTTTGGCGGCAAAGCCTCAGGCGCATTTCTTCTTATGCCAACTGTGACACCAGTCAGACCTTTCTCATACAGGTCGCCATACATGGCGCCCCATTCCTGCGTGATGATGAACACGTTGGGTACCGGACATTTCCTGGGGTCTAGACCCAGATCACCGTCGCCCCTTGTAACGATTGGGCGTATATATGCGTCCTTCAACCCGTTCTTCTTCAGGGTCTCTATGATGGCTTTTTTCATCTCTTCTTTTGATAGCGGGACCTTAAGGTCTATCGCTTTTGCAGAGTCATACAACCTGTCAAGGTGCCCATCAAGCCTGAATACCCTGCCGTTATATGCCCTTATCCCTTCAAAAACGCCATCGCCGTATAAGAATCCGTGGTCGTAAACTGAGGTTCTTGCCTCTTGTTTTGGTACCAATTTTCCATTGAAATAAATTAACTGCTCCATGTAAATCCCAGTTCCTTAACGAAAACAATGGATATATGTGTTTTGATTGGCGGGGCATGAAGTATGATCCAGGTCATAAAGTATTATTTTTCGCTGATACATAGGTCATAATACTCAAAAATTGATTAATATATAATGCACATCATCAACATAAACATTATTATGATATTATTACTATTCGAAATGGGCCGGGCTATTTTTTTTTTGTTAACTTTTCATAGAGGGTTAATATTAAAACGTAAGATTTATATTCCATGAATACATTTAATCGCATGGTGAAATGTTATGAAAAGTCTTTCAGTAAATGTCCTTGACAAATCGGACGAAGAATTCGCGGATACACTCATAGACCTGGGATTAAAGAGAAATGTAGCAAAAGTACTTACATATTTGAAAAACGTTAAAGAAGTTACTTCCAGGGACCTTGAAATGGGGTCTGACCTGAGGCAGCCTGAAGTGAGCATAGCAATGCGCGAACTTGAGGAACTCGGCTGGATAGCGGAGAGGGAAGAGAAAAAGCCGGGAAAAGGTAGACCGTATAAGATATATCAACTCAAGACAGGCATTGACGAAATTATCGAATATCTGGAGAACCAGAAGAAAAAGGAATCACAGGCTATGATGGCAAGTATCAAACGCCTGAAAGAATTAAGTAAATGAGTTCTTCAAAATAGTAGGAGGGTGGGGAAAAGGTATTTTAAAATATTATGAAAAATACCCGAAAACCTTTTGTAATTTCGATTATTCTTGCATTGGCGCTGGCTGCGACTTTTGCAGCGCTCAATTTAACTGAAGATGGCAATGCTTTGATTGCATCGAACTTTGCCTTGAATTCAATTTTGAATACAATAGCCTGAATTCAGGTTACGGCGACAGAGGACGAAAAGGTCAGATGATGTACACAATATAAATGGTCAGATGACATGCACTTATAATATGTCCTTGCCCTCGATAAACGGCATCTGATGCCTGATCGCATATTTCCTTGCATCCTCTTTGGATAGAGCTTTTCCAGTGCAACTGTCAAGCATCTCGCATACTACCATCGAAGGAGGAATTCCTGCCATCAGTGCAAGCTTTATCGAAAGCTCAGTCTGTCCGCGGCGCTCATCAAGAAGACCTGACGCTGCGCGAAGAAGGGCAACATGGCCAGGAGACCTGAATTCCCTGCCAAAATCCAGCTCTTCCCCGTTCATGACTTTCTCCACTGCCTCTGCGACCTTTTTTATAGTAAACGCCCTGTCGTTATCGGTAATGCCGGTGAAAGTATCCCTGTGGTTTACCCAAAGGGAGAAAGATGAGCGTGAGTCATAGGGAATATCACCCTTCTTTTCAACCATTGAACGTAATGATCTATGACCATTAAGTGAAACGCTTTTTAAGAGTTCAGACATAAAAGGTAGCCCCAGTTTGTCTGCCGCATCTCCATGAACTGCAACGCATATCAGCCCCCCGCCATCGCATCGCATGCGAGCAACGTCAGCCGGGGTCGTAGATAGCGCAGGAATGACCAGGTCAGTTTCACCTTCACGGTCATCCGCATCGTATAGTAGTATCATTTTACCATTTCTGAGAGCTTCTTTAGCTTTTTCAAGACTCATTTTATTACCTCCACTTCAACAGCGCTGCCGTCCCTGATATTTAGATGTTTCCTCAGGTTCACAGGCGCGATTATCTCGATTATATCTTCTGGATAGTGCGTGCGCTCGGGAACGATAACCGATCCTTTTACATCATCTATCATGACATTAAAGCAGGAGCCGCTACCGAAAGTCCTGTTCTCTGTCGTGAATCCTGAGATTTTAATATGTGCGCTTATTCCTTTTCTGATCTCGATACTGGCAGGATCAAGTTTGATGTTCAGCGTGCCTGGAAATGGCGTAAACCCGAGTTTTTCAATGAACTGCTTTCTGTACCCAACAAGTGAAATGTAATATTGGCCTTCTCCCAGCCCTGTAATTACCTTTCCTGTCAGGAATTTTTTATGTCCATTCCCAGAAAATATCGCTCTATATTCATTAAACTCTTTCTGCAGCGCCCCAAGCCCGTTCTTTGTTATATTTACAAGCTGCCCGTTGTGCAATATCTGCCTGGTAATTAGCATTTCATCTTCAAGGCTTTTTAGCTTCCTTGCAGCAGTCTGGGGACTTGTATCTATGTGAGATGCGAATTCCACAGAAGAGATTTCCAGAGGCTTATTATGCGCCCCCAATAATGCAAGTTTTTTAAGAGATGATATATCCATAAGACTATCCATATCTGAGTTGCATCTCAAATATGGGGTTTTCAGGTATAAAGCTTTTTATCGGGCAGCAGGATACGACCCAAGTATCTTGAGCATCCCGACTTTACTTTTTATCTTTTCAAGGGTCTCCATAATTATCCTGTCCTCGGTGTGCCCTTTAAGGTCTATATGGAAGAGGTAATCCCCAAGAAGCTTTTTTGTGGGGCGCGATTCTATTTTTGTAAGGTCGATATTTTTTTTCGCGAACTCATCCAGTATCTCAAATAGCGCGCCGGGTCTGTTCTTTTGAAGATTTAAGATGATAGAGGTCTTATCATTTCCAGTTGCATGCGGTGTCTCTTTCCCGATCACAATGAAGCGTGTATAGTTCTCGTTAACGTCCTGTATGTTTTCTTCGAGAATCTTCAATCCATATCTCTCTGACGACGCCACAGACGCAATGGCTGCCATATCCTTTGAACCTGAAGCAAGTTTCGCAGCAAGGGAAGTGCTCAGAACCGGACGGACTTCCGCGGTTTTGAAATTTTCTTTAATGAACTTCCTGCACTGGGAAAGAGCCTGGGGGTGGGACATGACGACCTTAATATCTGAAAGCACACCCTTTGCTAGCAGGCAGTGGCTTATCTGAACGATAACCTCGCCAACTATCTTTAACTGGTGTTCCATCAGGAGATCAAGAGTAAGCGGGATAGACCCTTCCAGTGAATTCTCGACAGGCACGATACTGTAATCCACTTCGTTGTTCAAAAGCGCCTCCACAGTATCCTGGATATCGTCGTAGTAACGCAGCTTTTCGACTTTATTCCATTGTTTAGCAGCCTTTTCAGAGTATGAACCCTCAGGTCCTAAAGTCCCGATAATCATCCGTTCTATATATTGAAAGGCACAAGAAATACTTTGTTGCCAGGGATTGTGTCTGTAGAATCCAGGGATCATGACGAAAATGTATTTAAATAATAATGATTATAATCATGTATTATATGTTATTAAATGGGGATTAAATGGCAAAAACCAATCATCTTGCAATGATACTGACGATCGGAATCACAGTGTTCCTGATAGGATATGCCCTTGAATCTTTCAGGGTTGGAACGTCCCTGCTGCGCGATTACTTTCAGATATCAACCGAGCTTTTGCCCCTTGTCCTCACTTTTTCTATATTTGCGATCACATGGCTTGTATTTAAAAGAAAAGCTAACAACAAGTCCCCATTCCTTCCTGACGTGTTCGCAAAAGAGGCTGGAACTGAAGAAAGTACAGGATATGTAGACAACCAGTCCCTATTCCTCGGGCTTGCTTTTTTCATTATCGGTCTCATTGACCTATACCACATCCTTTCTTATCCATTTATGCCGGATTTCATAACGCCCAACTCGCTTGAGAAGTCCCAGGTCTTCTGGGGTGTGGCCCGTATCGTCACAGCAGTTTTATTCCTTGCAAGCGCGTACGTTCATAACGATACATTTCAGGTGCTACAAAAAAAACCAGTACTGATAGCCTCGGTCGCTGTTATCTCATTTTCATCCATAGCCCTTTTTGCAGGGATAAATCCAGAATTATTCCCCATGCTCACTTCTCCTGATGGAGGTCCTAGCAGGGAAAAGATGCTTCTGCTTATTACAACATCAATGGCCCTCCTTTATACAGGCTATCTTTACACCATCAGAATACATGAAACCGGAAATAAGATCCTGATTTGCCTTTTATACGGTTTTGTCCTGACAGCGTTCAGTGATCTGATATATCTGTTCCTTGAATACCCGGGACACCTGATGAAAGCAGCAGGGTTATACTTTTTTTACATGGGCATGTTCAAGACTTCGATCGATATGCCATATGAGACAATGGTAGAAGCTGGAGAAAAGCGCATCCATGAGGCGCAGGAGAGGTACCGCAACCTGTTTGACAGCGCCAACGATGCTATCATATTAACTGATCCTGATAACACTGTAACATCATGGAACAAGAGCGCAGAGAGGATATTCGGATGGACTGAAACAGAGATCCTTGGAAAGAAATTCCTGCCCATGTCATTTGACCAGAAACTGCAGCCTGATAGCGAACAGATCATCCGTAATGCCATTTCAGGCGGTACTGTTACTGGAATTGAGACTATACTCAAACGAAAGGACGGAAAGGAGATAGATGTCGGTATGACATTATCCCCATTGCGCGATACAAACCAGGAAGTGATAGGCCTTTCAGGTATTTTCAGGGATATAACTGAGAAAAAGCAGGCGCAAGAACAGATAGAGAACTCACTGAAAGAAAAGGAGGTGCTTCTGCGGGAGATCCATCACAGGGTCAAGAACAACATGCAGATAATCTCAAGCCTCTTGAAGTTGCAGTCAGGATATATTAAAGATAATAAATACATTGACATGTATAAGGACAGCCAGAACCGGATCACTACCATGTCCCTTATCCATGAGAAGCTCTATCAATCCAAAGACCTCAGCAGGATCGATTTGGGTGGATATATTAAAGAACTTGTGGAAGGACTGTTTATTTCCTATAATATAAATCCGGGCAAAATTACGATGAATATCAATGTTGATAGTGTTTCCATGGGGATCAATTCTGCCATTCCGTGCGGATTGATCATCAACGAACTTATCAGCAATTCGTTGAAGTACGCTTTTCCGGATGGCAGGCCAGGAGAGATCAGGATATCTCTGCGTTCTACAGGCAACAGCAATTTCGAACTTATTGTGGGTGACAACGGTGTAGGTTTGCCAATAGATATGGATCTTAAAAACACAGAATCATGGGGTATGCGGATGGTCGCGATACTGATAGAAAACCAGCTTCACGGTAAGTTCACTATAAACAGGGATAGACGGACGGAATACCTTATTATATTCAAGGAAGTGAAATGATGGAAGTCAAAAAGATAATGGTAGTTGAAGATGAGAGCATTATTGCAGAGGATATACGCATGAGCCTTATTAAAATGGGTTATGTTGTTCCTTACGTGGTATCTATGGGTGAAGTTGCCGTTGAAAAGGTTAAAGAGGATAAACCTGACCTGATATTGATGGATATAATGCTTGCCGGGAAGATGGATGGTATCGAAACAGCCAGCGCTATCCGCTCGATGTTTGATATCCCGGTGATATTCCTCACAGCATATTGCGATGAAAATATCCTGGAGCGGGCAAAGATAACTGAGCCTTTCGGATACCTGATCAAACCATTCAAGGACCGTGATCTTCACATAACTATTGAGATGGCGCTATATAAGCATAAGATGGAGAAGGAATTAAGGGGGAACAAGGAATTTTTTGAGAGCATCCTGGAGGGGATCGTTACCGGAGTATGGGTATCAGATAAAAATGATGTTATCGTCTTTGCCAATAAGGGTATGCAGGCGATAATTCCAGACCTTGCCGAGGGGGTAAATGTATTAAATGCCTGGGAGTTTTTCAAACCCTATTATATGAAAGCCAGGGAATCATTGGAGCAATTTCATTATGAGGGCGTCCCTTTCGTTGTACCGGGCACAGGGGCGAAATATCATACTGGATGGCTGACCCCTCGAATTGAAGAAGGTAAGTTCAACGGCATGATGTGCACGATCGAAAGCATACATACGCAGGCATGATCTAATTCAGACGCGTCGCAGGTCAATTTCTGGCAAACTTTTAAAACAAGTTCACATATATATGAGGTGATCGCTTTGAAACTTAAAGAATATATTCCTTTTATCGGTATGGGGTTCATGCTTCTTCTTGTGCAGCTGATCGCTCTTGCTCTTACTGAACCTTTTAAGTTGAACGAGATAAAGGCATTTTCCAATCCAGAAGACCCTGGCAACGTATTGGTCTATATGGCTATCATCCTGATCTTCACAGGTTTTATTTTCCTGGTCATAAAGTTGAATAAAAAATGGATCATCCAGGCGTTCATATTTTTTGCTGTGGGTTCAACACTTTATTTTGTGTTCATACCATTCTTCTCTGTCGGTCCTTACATTACATTAACAATAGCGCTTTCAACCGACATGATACTCGAACTTGGTACTGTTTACTATTCGCTTTTCATTCTTTCAGCAGGCCTTACCATCCTTCTTTATAAGTATCCTGAATGGTATGTGATCGATACTGTCGGCGTGATAATTGGCGCTGGTGCAAGCACCATGTTCGGCATTTCTCTTGAGATAATACCAACGCTTCTTCTCCTGGTCGCTCTGGCGGTTTATGATTATATCGCGGTGTACAGGACTAAGCATATGGTCGCGCTGGCAGAAGGAGTAATGGACCTTAAGCTTCCTATCCTGCTTGTCGTCCCGAAGCACTGGAAGTATTCATTTCTTACAGAAAAATTTGATAAAGAGGATCGTGAGGCTTTTTTTATGGGGCTTGGAGATGCAGTAATGCCTACTCTGCTTGTGGTTTCTGCGAACTTTTTTGTGCAGGCAAGTTCCTATAGCGTTCCATTTATCGGAAGCATCAATCTTCCGGCTCTTGGCGCAATAGTTGGTACGTTCGTGGGATTCACCGTGCTCATGGGGCTTGTCATCAAAGGAAAGCCCCAGGCAGGTCTACCGTTCCTTAACTCTGGAGTTATACTGGGATATGTGGCCGGAAGCCTGCTAGCAGGGTCAGCGCTGTTCTAATGCCAAAAGATTAAATAATCTAATGCAATCATAGGGAAACATGTCTCAAACGGTTTCAGAAAAGATTTTTTCAAAAGCATCGGGTAAGAAAGTAAAAGCCGGGGATTTCGTGCTTGCGGATATTGACCGTGCCATGACCCATGATATCACAGGACCTCTTGCTGTAGAGGGATTCAGGGAGATCGTGAAAGGTAAGAAAAAACAGAAGGTCTGGGACCCTGAAAAGATAGTCATACTTTTTGACCATCAGGTGCCCGCTGATTCACTTGCGGCAGCTGCGAACCACATTATGCTGCGCCAGTTCGCAAAAGAGCAGGATATCCTGAATTACGATGTTTTCGAAGGTGTGTGCCACCAGGTGATGCCTGAGAAAGGACATGTAAGACCTGGAGACCTCATTGTGGGGTCAGACTCGCATACGTGCGCCTATGGAGCCCTTGGCGCATTTTCCACAGGCATAGGCAGCACAGACATGTCTTTCGTGTTCGCCACAGGAAAGCTGTGGTTCCGCGTTCCTGAGACCATGAGATTTGAGGTGAACGGAAAGCTCCCGCATCGGGTGCATTCAAAGGATGTTATCCTTCATCTCATTGGCGATGTTGGAGTGGAAGGGGCAAGATATAAAGCCGCGGAATTCTGCGGTTCCACGGTAAGAGGGATGGATATACCGGAGAGGATGACTATGAGCAACATGGCAGTCGAGATGGGAGGAAAAGCAGGTATAGTTGAGGCTGACCGAACCACAGAAAAATATCTCATGGAAAGGATACCGGATTTTAAACTGGACGGTCAGTGGAAGAGCGATAAGGATGCCGTATTTTCCGAGACTAAAGAGTACGATGTCAGCGACCTTCCCCCACAGGTGGCATGTCCGCATAATGTTGATAATGTTAAATCAGTTGAAGAAGTGGAAGGAACAAAGATAGACCAGGTGTTCGTGGGCTCATGTACTAACGGAAGATTTGAGGATATCGAGATCGTTGCAAAAATAATGAACGGCGAAAAAGTGGCAAAAGGCGTTCGCCTTCTCATCATACCAGCCTCGCATACCGAATACATGAAAACGCTAAGGGCTGGATACGTTGAGCAGTTCATGGAAGCCGGCGCCATCGTGGAATCCCCGTGCTGCGGACCGTGTATGGGCGGCTCGTTCGGATTGCTGGGCAAAGGCGAAGTGGGCCTTTCCACATCGAACAGGAATTTCAAGGGCAGGCAGGGAAGCCCTGATGCTTTCGTGTACCTTTCTTCTCCATCTACAGCGGCTGCGAGCGCGCTGTATGGGGAGATCAAGGATCCGCGAAAGATCTGAATATGTACTGAAAATCGCGACCTTTCTGTATCTGGTATGAAGAAAATTAACAACTAACTCGTATGAACTCAATACTCAATTTTTGCTTCCAATATACCGGGAGGTGCTCATGCGGTCTGGTCGCTCCTGTACGCCTCTAACTTGTCTTTCCTCTTTTTAACATACGCTTTCATGGCGCTCTCATGGATCAAGTACAATGATATTGCCTTTTCCAATTCTTCACCTAATTTCCCGCGTAATTTTCCATGTTTTTCAAGAACATATTTTTTAAAAAGCTTTTCCATTTCAGGTGAAATCTCAATATTCATAAGGGAATACTTTAATTTATAATATTATGTAGTTAACTATTCAAATAGTAAAACTGCGGAGCCTTCCGGTTCGCCTGTGTCCAGGATCGCCGCTGCCGGGGAACTGGGCACTTCACTTCGCGGGTACCTGCGCTTTCAGTTCTCTTGATGCAGGGGGGGAGATGCACGGATTTGACGGATTTCCACGGATACGAAATCCGAGCGCATCCGCGTCGACTGTCATGCCAGTCGATTGCGTGCAACGTATGTCAGTGCGCTGGCATACGTGGACGTGTACTTCGCGCAATCCGTCTTCGATCTCGCGGTTTTTCTCTTATCCGATGACGAATGAAAAGATATCACAATCCCTATATTCCATACAGTTAATTAACCCCATCATGCACATAAACGCAGACCTTCACATCCATTCAAAATACAGCATGGCTACCTCTCCGAAGATGGACCTGCCCACGCTTGCCTCAGAGTCCAGGAAAAAAGGCATCCAGCTTGTCGCTACGGGAGACTGCCTGCATCCGAAATGGCTTTCTGAAATTAAAAATATCAGGGAGGAGAACGGCGTTTTTTCAATTGACAATATCCATTTCGTCCTCACTACAGAGGTCGAGGATGCAAACCAGGTGCACCATCTTATCATCATTCCTTCGGTATCAAAAGCAGAGGAACTGTACGAGTTCATGAAGCCGAACTCAAAAAATATCGACTCGGACGGAAGGCCAAATGTAAAGCTGACAGGTGTGGAGATAGCACAGGCTGCAAAGGATGCGGGGGCACTTATCGGTCCGGCTCATGCCTTTACTCCGTGGACTGCCATGTATGCGTACCATAATTCGCTGAAAGATTGCTATGGTGATCTGTCTGAATACATTTATCTTATCGAACTGGGCCTGAGCGCAGATACATCTTATGCAGACAGGATCTCAGAACTTTCCTGCCTTACGTTCCTCACTAACTCGGATGCCCATTCCCCCTATGTCAACAAACTGGCGCGGGAGTTCAACAGGTTTGAAATGGAGGATATCAGTTTTGACGAGCTTTCGATGGCGATTATCCGGAAGAAAGGGAGAAAACCTCTCCTGAATGTTGGAATGCCTCCTGAGGAGGGGAAATATAATGAGAGCGCATGCATTCGGTGCTTCAAACATTATACAATGCGTGAGAGCATCATAAATAACTGGAGATGCTCATGCCGCGGCACTATTAAAAAGGGGGTGAAGGACAGGGTGAACGAACTTGCTTCATATGACACGCCGCACCATCCGCCCCACAGACCCCCGTATCTTTACCTGATACCGCTATCCGAGATAATCGCGATGGCGCTGGGAATTGGAACGAATACAAAAGGAGTCCAGAAAATATGGGATGTTCTCATAAAGCAGTGCGGTTCTGAGGTGGCTGTGCTTGTTGATAGCGCTGTCAATTATTCTGGGGTGGATGAGCGCGTGATAGATGCAATAAATGCCTTCAGGAATGGGAAGTTAAGGGTAATTCCCGGAGGAGGGGGACAGTATGGTAAAGTGGAACTGGGCAGCGCGGCGAGGGAAAAAATGCTGGAAAAAGCTACTGAGCCACAGAAGTCGCTCTTTGATTTCAAGGACGGATGAGGGAAGAATTCACTAATATTCCTGAAAACAACCGGGGATGAACACAATAATAGATTACTTTTCTTTCAGGTCAAAAACATACCTGCTTACTCTTGGCGCTACGCAGCCGCAGTCCCGGTAATAGTCGATATCCCAACCCATTTCCTCAAGCAGTCTCTTGAAATGTGGTATTTCAAAATCTTTCTTGAATGTATAAAAATGGACAGTACCGCCTGGTTTCAACAGGGGGCGGGCAAGGTTTAGGAAACGATCCTGTCCATAGGGTGTGGGTATCACTATCCTGTCAAATTTTTTTTTGAAAATTGCTCCCACGGAATTTGCGTCGCCGAGAATTATTTCAGCTTCAATGTTATTCTGCTCTGCGTTCTTCCTGAACAGGAGGCAGGCAGCCGGATTATTATCAAGTCCTATTATCCTGACATCCTTTTTTTTCCTGATCGGTATCAAGAAAGGTCCTACCCCGCAGAACAGAACAAGGACATCCTCGCCATCATTTACTTTCTGTACTATCCTGTCCCTCTCAAAATACATCTTCCCGGAAAAGTAGGTTTTAGCGATATCAACATGGAAAACGCATCCGTTCTCCCTGTGCAGAGTTGTTGTCCTGTCACCGATTAGTATTTCAAATTCCGCAATGCGTTTCTCTCCAGCAAGCTTGTTCTTTTTTAGAAGAACTACTTTGATATTCTTGCTGTGTGATACAAGAGTCTGGGCAATAAGATGTTTTTCATCAGAAAGCGATGGCAGAAGATTTAGTATGGCGATATCACCGATGACTTCAAAGCCCCTGGGAAGTAGTAACAGTTTTTCATTAGGAAGTTCTCCTTTCAGGGTATTACTCCATGACATTCAACGCTCAATCGGAAAGATTTTGAATGGAAAATAAAATAATAAATGTTCCATTATGCCTGAATTAGGAATTCAAATGATATAATATTTCATTTTACTATTTCAAATCCTGCATCAATCCAGGCTGTAATTCCATCCTCCATATTATATACTAGAGTAAAGCCACGGTCTATCAATATTTGACTTGCTTGAGCACTTCTGCTGTCATTGGAATATATTAAAATAAAATTATTCTTCGGAATCTTGTCGAGTTCTTTCATGACATCTGTTTTATTAAAATCCTGGAGAGGAATATTCATGGCATCTTTCAAGTGCCCCGAAGCATACTCATCATGTGACCTGACATCCAGAATGGTCTCTTCAAGTTTTTCGTCTAAACTCTCTTTAGCCTGGTAAATATTAATATTATAAAATCTCGGCTCATCGTATTGGTTTGTTGTCGTAGTTAGACATCCTGACATTATGACAAGAAAAATTTCCACAATTATTATTTTTTTCATAGTTATGATTTTCTATCTGGTATATACGTATATTTAAAATCTGCGAAAGATACTCCAAATATTGAATTCACATGCTTATGATTACAATCATAATAATTATTTTTCAAAAGCAATAAATTTAAATACTAAGAAAACCTTCTATTTTGATTTTAAATAATGAGGTTTATGGTGATTCCTCATTGTAATTGGAGTGATATTATGAAAAGAATAATTAGTAAAGCAATAACACTGCTTCTGGTTGGGATAATCGTTTCATCGATGGCGTATCCCGCAGTGGCAGCATTGTCAAGAACATATACTTTAGATGCAGATTTTGACGAGGGAACCCTTGTCGGCGTTGAGCATACATCAGTGGCAGATCAGCTGCAATTGTCTAAAACACCGAGCGCACTTCCCTTTATCTGGATTCCAAACTCGAATGAAGGTACGGTTTCCAAAGTAAATACCGAGACTGGTCAAGAATTAGGGCGATATAGAACAGGTCCGCAGGATAAAGCACAGGGCAGTCCATCCAGGACAACCGTTGATCTTAGTGGAAATGTCTGGTTTGGAAATAGGGCAACTGGGACTGTTGTGAAGATAGGGCTATATGAAGCCGGGCAATGTGAAGATAGAAACAGTGATGGAGTCATACAAACATCTCAGGACATTAACGGCGACGGTGATATCACAAACCAGTATGGCACTGAAATATTAGCATGGCCTTCATATGCATCTTTTAGCAATGATGAATGCGTGCTGAAAGAAGTATTTTTGGGTGTTTCTGCGGGAACGTACGAAAATAACGAGTGGGGAATTGGCCCTCGAGGTATTGCTATCGATAGCAGCAATAACGTGTGGGCTGGCTCAAACGGTCAGCAGAAATATTACTACATAAATGGGGTAACAGGAGCCATAATAAAAACCATCAATACACCAAACAATAAACCATATGGAGCTGTTGTGGATAAACTGGGAATACTCTGGTCATCAGGTCAAGATAGTAATACTGTTGCGAGAATTGATCCCAGTACTGATGCAGTGAGTTATATATATCCAGGCCATTTTGTTTATGGTATTGGACTGGATACAGATAACCACTTATTTGTTTCAGGTTGGGAATCGTCCAAATTATCGAGAATAAATGTCCTTTCTGCCTCCAAGGATTGGACAAAAATAGGAAAATATCAATCCAGAGGCGTTGCGGTGACACCAGATAATGATGTATGGGTTGCAACTTCGCCTTCTAATATTGTTACGCGCTATGATCACGACGGAGTTGAGAAAGCTGTTATCAACGTTGGTAATTACCCGACAGGTGTCTCAGTCGATAATGCAGGTAAGGTCTGGGCTGTAAATCTCAATGATGGATACATAAAAAGGATAAATCCAGCTACAGATACAATAGATCTCTCAAAGTTAATAAAAGGAATTACAGGCTCTGGAATAGCGCAACATTATGGATATAGCGACATGACAGGTTATATTTCAAGGTCGATCACCACAAAAATAGGCACATGGACCGTGGACTATGACAGTGGTGCTGCGGGTACGACATGGGGCAAAGTCTCATGGAATGGTTATACACCACCTGGTACATCGATTACTGTAAAGGTAAGAAGTTCGCCCGATGGGACAACATGGGGCGGATGGGAGACGGCATCGAGTGGAGTTTCGCTTAGCTCAACATCTGCCGGACAGTATCTGCAGGTACAGACAACCCTTCAGATCGTATCTGGAGATGTGTCGCCAATCCTATATGACCTTACAGTAGCATCCTCAGACGGAACTACTGCCATCCCGGAGTTCCCAACAATCGCATTGCCCATTCTCAGTGTGATCGGTTTGATGGCACTGATGTACAATAGAAGACGAGAGGAATAAACCTCTCCATTCTATCTTTTTTTATTTTTAGAAAAATTACTTTTTCAGAGCGCTCGCCAGCATTATCGCCCTTTT
>JAHIFK010000066.1 GCA_018900975.1 Methanobacteriota archaeon | reverse complement strand
TATAGTCACTGGTTATACCTTATGAAAACTTGATATTTCGTAACATATAGATTAACGTTTATAAACCTCAAAGTATGTATAAGCTCAGAGTATGTATGGTGAAATAATGAGCAATTCTTTGATCAGGCAAAAAACATATTCCACAGCCCTCTTTGTCCTGAATTCCACGCTTGCGGACCGGAAATATCCCGATATTCTTATCGGCGTTCTTTTTAAGAAAGAAGACTTTTCATCATCTGAAAAAGCAGCGGTCAACGAACTCGTCTACGGCATCCTGCGCCACAGGGCAAGGATTGATCACATTATAGAAGGTGCGTCAAGTGCCATTATATCTGGACTTGTTCTTAATATCCTTAACATCCTCAGGATATGCGCATTCCAGGCAGTATTTACAGATGCGTCTCCCGCCAGAATAATGAATAACGCAGTGGCGCTTTCGGCGCGTGAGGATAAGTTCTCAGGTTTTGTGAAGAGGACTGTTGAGGCGATCATAAGGAATAAAGATACAGTGGTCTTTCCTGATAAAGAAAAGACTCAGATAGAATATATCTCGGCGTACCATTCGCATCCGGTATGGATAGTGGAAAAATGGCTCAAGGAATTTGGGAATATTAACGACGTAGAACGTCTCTGTCAGGCTAATAACACAGTTCCGCCTCTTTTGATACGCGCAAATCCTCTGAAAACATCCCGCGAGTCGCTTCAAAAAGCGCTGCATGATGAAGGGTATCCTTCATCGCCCGCGGTTTTCTCACCACCGGGTCTTGTCGTTTCGAAAAAAGAAGGCATATTCAGGACAGACGCGTTCAGGAATGGGCTCTTCGATGTACAGGATGAAGGAAGCCAGCTCATTACCCTGCTCACAGGCGCAGCGCCGGAAGAGATTGTCATTGATACATGCGCAGGGAACGGAGGGAAAACCCTTTTCCTCTCAGGGCTTATGAAAAACAAAGGGACAGTGATAGCCTCAGAGACAAACACAGTGAAACTTGGAAATCTGAGGCGGCGAGCAGAGAGGGCGGGTGCTGCGAATATCAAGACTGTTGACATCGAGGGGCTGCATGAATACATCGGGAAGGCAGATTGTGTTTTCATTGACGCCCCTTGCTCAGGGATGGGAGTGTTCAGGAGGAACCCGGATGCGAAATGGCGGCTGGCCGTAAAGGATATTTTGGAGGTTGCAGCAAAGCAGAAAGAGATACTCAGGGATTACAGCGAACTTGTGAAGCAGGGAGGAAGGCTTGTCTATGCTACCTGCACGATAAGCAGGGAGGAGAATGAAGATGTTGTGCGCGGTTTCCTAGATGATAGGAAAGACTTTTACATAGTCTCCCCGTCTGAAATGAATCCCGATCTTTTTGGCAGGTTCACCACAGAAGCGGGATTTTTCAGGTCGCTTCCGCATGTTAATGACATGGATGGGTTTTTCGGGGTAGTGATGAAGCGCAAAGAATTGGTAGACTAACTCACCTTGAGTTCCTCAAGCAATTTCTTTATGCTGGTCAATGGTTTACCCTCACTATCCGCAATAACCTGTTTCGAAGGAGGATTTTTCAGATAATCCGATATCCTCTGCGAGATCCTCTCCTGGAAGGTGGACACATGCTCGTTCTGGTAGAACACACCCAGAGGTATCCGGTTTCCCCATTCGTAAGCCTTTGTAAATGCAGCAGCAGTTTTCGTAAGCGCTTCTTCAGGTTTTCTCACCACCCCGTCGTATCCTGTCTCCTCAAGTTTATAAAGCCGGGGAACGGGTTTGCCGGTGGCGGGGTCGGGCCTGTCCTCTCCTCCGTACCATTCTTTTGTATTGATGTCGTTGTAGGTAGTGCAGCACTGCTGGACTATCACAAGAGCCATTCCCCTGTGGTTGATAGCTTTTTTTATTATCTCTTTCAGGTGCGCTACATTGTAGCAGTAGCTTCTGGCTATGAAGGTATAACCTGTTGCCAGCGCCAGTGCTATCGGGTTTATGCCCTCATTGATATTGGGTTTCGGGATCGCTTTTGTCTTCACGCCAAGCCGCAGAGTTGGCGAAGGCTGCCCTTTTGTAAGACCATAAACACCGTTGTCGTGGATGATGCAGGTCATGTCCATGTTCCTTCTTCCGGTATTGACAAAATGACCTGCCCCTATCCCCAGCCCGTCGCCGTCACCGCTGTGTACTATGACTTCAAGTTCAGGATTCGCAAGTTTTGCACCTATCGCAAAGGGCAGCGACCTTCCATGCAGCGTGTGGACGCCGTATGTGTTCATGAAGTGCGGTATCTTGGCATGGCAGCCGATACCTGAGAATATCGCAACCCTGTGTATCGGGATATTCAGGTCAACCAGTGCCATCTGGAGCTTTATCCTGCATGATCCGCAAAAGGGCGCCGTACACTTCATCAGATGACATGGGTCTGCCGTTCCATTTCAGCACTAAATAGTCCATCGCTATACCCGTCTTTTCCCTGATTATGCCTGCAAGCTGCCCTGAATAATTCCCCTCAATATCTATCTTCTTTGAAGCCTTTCCCAGCGCTTTTGATATGTATTCTATGGGCAGTGGGTGTGGCACCCGTACCTGTATGAAACCTGTACTGTAGCCGTCCTTTTTTAGCATTTCCATGGCTTCCAGGATCGCGCCCTTGGGCGAGCCCCAGCTCACGATCATAGCGGGAGCATCCAGGTCCCCGAAGAAGTTGATCTTCTCTTCAAGCGGGATCTCCCTGTCCGCAGTTTCCAGTTTTTTCATTCGCTTCTCAAGCATGCGCGTTCGCATCACGGGCTCTTCTGTTATGTGTCCTGTTTCACTGTGTTCATCCCCTGTGTTCCAGAACACTGCGCCAGGCGTACCGAGAGGCAGCCTGGGAGAAATGCCATTGTCAGTGAATTCAAACCGTCTATAGTTTTTACCAGCAACATCCGCTTCATTGAGTAATTCCCCGCGTTCAATTTTCACAAAACCCGGGTCTAACATTTTGCAGCTCATGTTGCTGTTTGCAAGCGCTTTGTCTATAAGATGGATGACAGGGGTCTGGTACTGGTCCGCATAATTAAAAGCCCGTGCAGCGTCATAGAAGCATTCCTCGATATCGCCAGAGCATAAGATAATCCGGGGGAACTCACCATGGGAGGCGTGAATTGCGAACCTCAAGTCATCCTGACCGTGACGGGTGGGAAGCCCTGTTGCAGGCGCACCACGCTGGTAATAATTGATTACCACAGGCACTTCATTGATACCTGCCCACCCCAACCCTTCTACCATAAGCGAAAATCCCGGCCCCGAAGTGCTTGTCGCCGCTCTTGCGCCCGTTAGAGACGCGCCGATCGCCATTGTGATGGCTGATATCTCGTCCTCTGTCTGCATGACAATGATAGCCCCGTTCCCGCTCTCAAGCACCTGGTTCTCTTCCAGGTATTCGCTCTCGTCAGCAGCAGGTGTGATCGGATAATAGGCCTGGACGCGGCACCCTCCGGCAAGTTTACCAAGAGCCACAGCCTGCGTCCCCTGAATGAATATCCGTTCTTCATCAGTATTTACGGTATTAAGCTGCATTCCTGTGTCCCCAAATTTTTCCCTGACATGATCGTAAGCTTTGTTAAACGCCAGAAGGTTCATTGAAACGATAGCTGGCTTTTTTTCAAAGATCATCTTTATGGCTTTCTCGACATGCTTTTTATCATAATTAACTATGCCAAAGGTTGCGCCCAGAGTAAGTATGTTGATCATTCTTGTCAGCTTGCTCAACTGTTCTTCACCCACTTCTTTACCTATCTCTTTTAACATCTCAAGATATGGAAAATCATAGACATGCACAAGGTTCTTTTTTGCTTCGGAAAGGAGGTCGTTCACGGTTTCAGGATTCAGCCCTTTTTCATCCAGGTTTTTCCTTA
>JAHIFK010000065.1 GCA_018900975.1 Methanobacteriota archaeon | reverse complement strand
GAATTCTACATCCCGAAAAAAACACTTGGAAGTATCCTCGATATACCTCTGCATGAGAAAAAACTCCTGCCTTCTGGATGGCAGTTGCTCGGGGATGTTATTATCATAACGTTGCATGAAGAACTGGAAACCCGAAAAAACGATATCGCAAAAGCCTTATTATCCATGTACCCTGGCTGCAGGACTGTGCTTCTCGACAGAGGCATCAGTGGTCAGATGAGGCAGCCAGAACGGGAAATTATTGCTGGGGAAAGGACAGAGACCATTCACAGGGAGAACAGGTGCCTTTTCAAGCTCGATGCAATGAGTATCATGTTCTCGCAGGGTAATCTTGCTGAAAGAAAGCGGATGAGCAGGCTTGGCAAAGGTGAGGTCGTTGTTGATATGTTCGCAGGTATCGGGTATTTTTCCATTCCTATGGCTGTGCATTCTAAACCAGAGAAGATTATCGCAATAGAGATAAATCCGGTCTCATCCTGTTATCTGAGGGAAAATATAAAGTTGAACCGGGTGGAAAATATTATTGAACCCGTTGAGGGAGACTGCTCTCTTGTAACCCCGCGCGGTATCGCAGACAGGGTCATAATGGGATACCTGGACGCACATCAATATATCGAGCACGGCATCCGCGCCCTTGTGCCGGGCGGGATCCTTCATTTCCATGAGGCTGTGCCTGAAGCTGTGGAGCAACGACCTGTCGAGAGGATAGTTGAAGCTACGGGAAAGCTGAGGAGAACTGTGGAGATCATCGAAACGCGAAGGATCAAGAAATACTCACCCGGGGTGTGGCATGTGGTGGTTGATGCGAAGATTTTTTAAATTCAACTTATTTGAGCCTTTGGTAAATTCGATAAAACTCTTTATTTTCAAATTTCAAGCAAAACCAACACTTATTTTCATAAAAAATTACAGACGGAGGCGCCGATTCGACAGGATAACAGGATTTACAGGATAAATTTTTAATCCAATCCTGTTAATCCTGTAAATCATGTCTAAAATTTATAAGTTGCCATAGATTAATTTGTGGCTCTTAATAGAGTTTATTTTAGATTTTTAAGCTATATTACGATGTTTGCTTGAGGCTCATTTCAACAATATTGTGAATGTATGCTTGTGCTCCTCTTCATTGGTCATGATCTCCTCGAACATGAGCCTGGTGGTCGAATCCCCTTCGGTGTCAGCCAATTTTATGATCTCAGTATAGAGTTCTATGGCCTCATTTTCAGCCTTCAGGTTAGACTTTATCATTTCTTCCAGAGAACCGCCAACAATTATCGGCGTGGGCTTTGTTGTTGGAGTCCCGCCAAGATAGAATAGCCGCTCTGCGATCTTCTCAGCATGTTTCATCTCTTCGATAGCAATGTCCTCAAAGAGATCTTTTAATAATTCCAGAAGTTTCTGCGTCACTTTTTCACCCATTGTCAATTTGCCAGTTCCCGTATATAGACCTGACGAGAATTGCAGTTTTTTCTTTTTCAAGATATTCCTTTATTGCCTCACAAACCAAACATGTTATAGAAAGTAAATTATGAGCGACAAAAACCAAACATCTTCAAAACACCAGAAATTAACTGGAGAAAAGAAGAAAAAGAAAATTGGATGGATTTCAAGAAGTTCTGGTTCTGGAACGAAACAACAAAAAGATACAACGATTGTATATACAAGAAGACCAAATGAAACATACGAGGAATATTTGGCTTCATTTGAAACTCCAGAAGAATAATCTTTTTAATTTTTATATAATTATGATACGCGCCAGTACATAGACAGTCATTCTCGACGCTGATACCATATCATTATTGTATCCTTCCATATTTGCCAACACGAATTGAAACTTTCACAGGAATTGACCTCTCACCATCGCATACAATAAGCTCGCCATCATATCCATCAGGAAGTGGATGCAGGTCAGCCAATCTCAATTTTTCCCCCAACTGCGAGATGATGCCGATGTAATTGCGCAGCTTCTGTAACTCATATCTCTTAACTAAAAGCGCTATCTGTTTCGCGCTACGGGCTTCGATCCTGCTCTTTGCCTCTTCACAGTGAATGATCTCAACATCCTGTTCGTCCATTAAAAAAGGATAGCACCTGCATATCAATGGCCGCCATTCATATATGTTGCAGCCTTCACTTCCGTAAAAAATGCACTCATCTTTATCACTGCGGCGCAGTATCCAGCCGATAGCCCTGATATTCTTACCATCGTCAAGGCATGAATAAATATCAGGTTCTGCAATTTCATCCCAGTGCAATCCCGTCCCTTTCATAATGCGCCTGATATCTCCGGGAAAAACAGATATCGCATTTGACGGGCGCGAGATATCCTTCGTTATCCTGATCTTGAAATTTTCCCTGCAGCACCACCCGCATCTGGCGCAAGAAAAACCATACTTTGAAATGGATGCTGCAAAGACAGAAGAATGCGTATGCACGATGCGGTCGATACGCTGTCGCAGGGATGCGGTATCCATGAATAACCTTCGCATAGCCGGGATATAAAGACTTCTGTCAAACGTCAACGATATTCTGGCGCAAAATCCAAGAAAAAACAACAATATTAATAGATATCATTTTTTTCAATATAATAAGCTGCATCGCCGATATTATTGTGGTCAAGGTCACCCGCCCCCCCACCACTATAGTTACTTCTTACTATTTTATTCGAGTAATCTGTTTTCTAAAATCCGTTTGACGCGAACAAAGCTTGGAAGATGCGATTCCAGTTTATTAGGGGATAACTTTTCCATAATTTCTTGACGAGATCTCAATTCCAAGTCAACTAATGGTGGTAATGCATTATCTTGAAGGTCGCTTCCGTAGTGATTGGCTAATGCATCTCGATCCGCAACGATCCAAGTTTCCATGCAAGTCGTCATAAAAAGCACTTGATCATTTTCTGAACCAGATGGTTTATCCCACCCATCTCGTTCTTTTAAATGGTTCCAGGGTTCATTCGAATCTGTCAATATATTTTCGCTGTCTATTAACATAGCTACATAGTCAGAGTTGCTCTTATTTGCATGAGCAGTCTGAAAATGGTTAAATGCTGACTCTCTTCCCCCACAAGAAACGAGCCTTGGCATATTATCTTTAAATCCACAATTTTCGAGCAGTTTGCGGAATCCTTTACGACAGAGTATGTGAAGTTCATTTGAGTCGCCTCCTCCTTCAATGTAGATGGTTTTATTCACCAGCGTGTACCTCCTAGATGACCCTGAATCCACAACTCTCCAAGCCGATATTTCTCTAGCCAGACCTTAAGATCCTCTTCCTTCAATCTTCGAACTGATGTACATCCATTGTGCTTTTCACAAACCAATACAACTTCCGGTCTTTCAGTCATGGCATTTATAAGGATATCCGAGTGTGTTGTAACAATTAGCTGTGTGCGTTTTGAAGCAGCTACCAAATAATCCGCCAGTTTTGGAAGAATGTCGGGATGCAATCCGAGTTCTGGCTCCTCTATACAAATGAGAGATGGAGGCTCTGGGTCACATAAGATAGCAAGCAAACAAAGATAGCGCAACGTGCCATCTGACAAACGTGTAGCTGGAATCGTAAACTCGTTCTCCGTTAGGAATACCTGAACAGTGCCACCTTCTATACTTACGTTGAAGTCACTCAAGTTTTCGTAGAGTTCACTAAGCCCCTCCAATATCTCCTTCTTAGCTTTTGGATGTTGCCGACTGATCTTGTTTAGAAATAACCCCAAATTGGAAAAATCCTCTTCTAATCTGTCATTTCTCATGTCGGCTTTCTGTGGCTCTCTGAATACTGTATTCCTGCCGAAAGACCATTCGCGATAAATACGTATACTCCCATAAGAATCTGCCAGATGTGAAATTTCGGGATATTGCTCCGGGTCACGGCGTTGAGATAAGATAGAAAGTGTCGTATCAATTGTCTCTCTCGCTAAATGGCGTCTTTTTTTGTCATTTGTATTAACGATAGGATGACCGCCTTCGAAACGGTAGTAAAAATATGGGCGTTTTTCACCTTCATAAGCGTCTTCATTCTCGACTCTCTCATCTTCTAGCTGGAATCTCTGATTCTCGGAAAAAAAAGATAGTAAATGAACAAGTGATTGTTTTCCTTTTGGATTACTAACAACTACTTCAATGGTTGCAGGACTGTTTCGTTCTCCTTTCCAAATCCACTCTGAAGCACCACCACCTTTGCGAACCACTGCGCCTATATCCATAGGTGTTGCCCGCATCAATGCCACTGCCTCAATCAAATTTGATTTTCCAACACCATTGATACCGATAAGGATATTCAGACTTTTAAGATCTATAGATGTAGTTTCAGGGCCAAACGACAGGAAGTTTGTTAACTTAATAAGTTGCAGCAACCTTTTATCATCATCGGGAGATCTTTGTATCATTATTCATTCCTTCTAAATGTTCTATCACAATTGCAATGTATTTTGGTTTTTCTCCGATAAACTTCTGATTTGTTAAATATTTGATTATTCTGCAAAGCGTCTAATGTGCAATATAGAATATATATTTACTCGTTTAAACTATATTTCTTTTTGCAAAGTGTTAAAGATATTGCACATCGGATAACTACCAAAACTAATTATAACAGCCCCTTTCAAACCGAATATTTCCGAAACATCATGGCTTCACTCTGTCCGATCCTGAAAAGCTTAACAAGGAACCTGATATCATTCTCATCCATAGTCACCTGAACCGGGATCGCCTTGCCCCTGTAAAAAACCGTCCCACCTTTCATATTCGCTCCGACATACCCTTTTGCTTTTCCTCTTATGACAAGGTTCCCGCCTTTCATATACGTCCCCGCGAATTCCTCAGTATCGCAAACAGTAAGAGTCCCCCCTCTCATGAGCACTCCTGTATTCATTCCTGCATCCCCGTAAACGTGTACTGTCCCGCGCTTCATCAATATGCCTGTACTCATCCCAGAGTTCCCTTTAACGATCACGCTCTTATTTGAATCAAGCCTCGCTGCGATAGTATCCCTGATAACTTTGTCATTTATGCGAAGGCATTCCTTTGTGAGAACATTTGGGCTGGCAACAGTCTCATCGAGATCGTCCTGTAACAAACCTGTTATGGAGCAGTATTTGCGGAAGCCTTCACGGTCAGAGACCACTTCTATGACATTTCCAATAGGCTCTTTTACCCTCCCATTAACATAGATCGAACCCGATACCATGCTGATGCCCATCCTGGTATCTACGTCACCTTCGATTATGATGGAGCCTGTCTTGCGCGTGCCTCCTGTCCCACCGAAAAAGACAAGATCAACACCAAGACTGCTGCCAAGCCGTTTGCCAACATTGCCTAAGATATGCACATCTTCACAGCGTAAAAGACATGTTACAAGGTCTTCGTATGTATAAGAAGTCCCCTTCTGGTTGGGGATTTTTTCAGAGGGAGACAATTTTTTGCCCATGTGCTGCCAGTAAAAATCATAAGTAAAATCGCACAGACAATCAACAGGACTGGATAATTCGATATGCATTGACATCCCTTTATGTGATTTACATATTATTATTTGGAATTAATTTGGGTATAATTATGGAAAAATCCTTTAAATCAGAATTACATATATGAGATTGGAGGAACCTCATTTCCTATCCTATCCAAACATTTTTTTTTGGGTTCCTCATGATATTTATTTTAATATGATGCTTATATTCGTTCCGTATCCTCGCTCCCGCACTGGGGGCAGGGGATAGGTATAAAGTTCGGGTCTGCCTGGAATTCAAAGCTGCAAATGCGGCACCTGAAGAACACTGCATCCGGGTTTATTTCTTCCTCATTTAATTCATCCATGTCCATTATATATTATCATTATTTAATATAAATTTATCTGCTCTAAAAATTAATTCATTTTTGAAATGAAATCTACAAAAGCATTTATACGAACATGAACATATCTGATTTACTTATACTGGAAAGGAGATAGGTGTGATTCATAGATATCTGGAGTTGCTAAATGGTGGATTGGGTCTGGCCCTACTTATTTTGGCCGTGATAATTATAAAGGATTTTAATAAAGAATTTTATAGTAAAAGCCTCAGGTTTCAGATGTTTGCTGCATCTTTACTGCTTGGCATCGTGACCTTATCAGTAAAGGAACTTTACAAATACGGACCTTTTGATTTCAATGTTGACCCCTTTATTGCAGAATTAC
Organism: Methanobacteriota archaeon; assembly: GCA_018900975.1. Classification (GTDB taxonomy): domain Archaea; phylum Halobacteriota; class Methanosarcinia; order Methanosarcinales; family Methanoperedenaceae; genus Methanoperedens. Next base: position 17,326 of record JAHIFK010000065.1, on the reverse strand, counting down.
TTGAGACGTTATATCTTATACTGACAATAGCAGCTGCTTTTATCCTGATGGGGCTGCGGAATATAGATCGGGATAATTTCAAACGAAAGGAGAATAATGAGTGAAAAAATCGACTGGTATGATGAATTCGTGGATTTGGGTTACACCCCGGCGAAAGACGAACTTATCTGCCTGTATTATTTTGAACCTGCAAAGGGCATGAGCGAAAAGGAAGCAGCAGGGAGGATAGCATCTGAAAGTTCTGCCGGTACATGGACTACACTTCATAAACTCCCTGAACGGGTGGAAAGGATAAAGGCGAGAGCATTCCATATCGATGGCAAATACGTGAAAGTGGCATATCCGCTTGACCTCTGGGAACCAGGCAACGCACCTCAGTTGCTGAGTGGCATAGCTGGCAACATCTTCGGAATGAAAGCGCTTCAGAACCTGAAGCTAATTGATGCCTCCCTGCCTAAAAAATATATTAAGAGCTATAAGGGTGCGCATCATGGTATTACAGGTATAAGAGACCTGCTGAAAGTTAAGATAAGACCTGTTACCGGCGCTGTACCCAAACCAAAGATCGGTTTTAGCGCGGCAGAACATGCCAAAATCGCCTATGAAACATGGATGGGTGGGTTTGATCTTGTTAAAGATGATGAGAACCTTACGTCACCTTCTTTTAACCGTTTCGAAGACCGTGTAGCCCGGATGGCAAAACTGCGGGACAGAGCTGAAAAAGAGACTGGACAACAGAAAGATGCTCTGCTTAACATCACCGGCGAAACAAAGTTGATGATCCAGAGGGCGAAACTACTCCACGAATCGGGTTTTCGTTTTGCTATGATCGATGTGGTCACCTGCGGCACTGCGGCTGTCCAAACCTTACGTGATGAGTGCAGCGACCTTGGCTTAGCCATTCATGCCCACCGCGCTATGCATGCTGCTTTTGACCGTAATCCAAAGCACGGCATTTCCATGTACTTCCTTGCAAAGCTGATGCGATTGATAGGTGTCGATGAGATCCATGTGGGGACAGCAATAGGGAAATTAGTAGGGACAAAAAAGGAAGTCGTTGATATCGCAGATATGCTTCGATCACCCAGTGTAGAGCCTGGAACCATGCTTGAGCAGGACTGGGGAACTATCAAACCTGTACTTCCGGTTTCATCAGGCGGTCTGCATCCTGGATTGGTGCCGAATGTTATGCAAATCCTTGGAAACGACTGCACGCTGCTTGTAAGCGGAGGCATACACGGGCATCCGAAAGGAACACGCGCGGGGGCGATGGCAGCTATGCAGGCGATAGAAGCGACAATGGATGGTATTGACCTTAAGCAATATGCAGTTAACCACAAGGAATTAAAGCAAGCTCTGGAAAAATGGAAATATTTCAAGCCCAGGTAATTTCGATCAAAACAGTGATTTTCTCTTAGCTTTCTTTTCTTTATGTTCTGGTACAGCAGGTTCACCTGACAGGCCTTCTGTCACATTTACAGTTGCGGGTTCCTGAGCTTTTTCCGCGGTCAATAACTCTTGTGATGCAGGCATGGCAACAGATTCAGGTTTCTTCTCCTCCTTATCAAAAGTAAATAGCTTAAGATCAGGGGATGCTGTGACAACTTCAGGTTCTTTTTCCTCTTCTACATCCGGTTTTGTTATCTCAGGTTCAGGAGGCGCTGTGAAAGCCCCTAACAGTTTATCCATTTCCGTCACGACCGGCGGTATCTCTGGCTCAGGCGGTGTCTCGACATTTTCTGCTGCCGTTTCTTCCACTTTCTTCGTCATCGTTGAATAAAGTTCAAGAGGCAGTGTGCGTTCTTCTGGGGGCATCTCATCTTCCTTAACAGGTGGCTTTTCTTCAGGCTCAGGAGTGACAGCAGGCTTTTCTTCAGGCTTCTCTTCAGGCTTCTCTTCTTCCTTCACAGGTAGCGGTATTTCGATTTCGGAAGGGGCTTCAAACATTTCAGGCAATTCATCTTCAAGTTCAAATTCATCTATTTCCATAACCTCTGGCTCGGGTTCTACTAAACTCTCAGGCTCTATCAACGCCGATTTATCAGGGACTTCACTTGCTTCTCCCGCAGCTTCAAGAACATTTACATCTTCAGGCTTCATCAACGGCTCAACAAGAGCTTTCATTGCTGTACTAAACGAGTCAATTCCTTGTCTGGATGCTGATTCAGGTGGAGTTTCTGCGGCTAAAACATCTTTTTTTAGCTCGAATTTTTCAGCAATGAACTCTTCATATTTGATATCAGCAATCCCGGAAAGTTCGCTTTTCATTTCTTTTTTGGGCTGGATATGAGGCTCGACACTTGTTTCGGGTTTCTTTTTTGACTTTCGAAGCCCGACTAATAATAAGAAAGCGATAACTATCAAAATAATATTTGCAAGTATAAGCAGATTATTTGGGCTAATAAATTCCGTACCTTCAAAGTAAGATATATTCATCAAGCTTTCAATACCCATATTATCTCCAGATAATAGATATAATATTAATAGTATAATACTTAATGTTTTTGATTATAAACATACCTCATCAAAAACCATATATTTAAGAAGTCAAATGAAGTAAAAGAAAACTCAAGTTATTAAATAATATCATCAGGAAAACATGATCTCAAATTTCATCACCAGGGTAAAACATGCAAAGGTCGCCTCAATCCCCATTGCCAGCGTGTCAGGAGAGACGAAGGACAGGGCCCTTGCATCAATGGCGAAGGCTTTAGATTTGAACCGGGAAATAATCATAAGTGCTAACAAAAAAGACCTTGCAACAGCCGAAAAACTCGTGGATGCAGGGAAACTCTCAAAATCTCTCCTTAAAAGGCTGAAAGTCGATGATATAAAAATTGACGAGATGATCGCAGGCATCAAAGACGTCATTAAATTTGAAAACCCTGTAGGTAAGACGCTATCAGCGCTTGAACTTGACAGAGGTCTTGAATTGTACCAGGTGAGCTGCCCGATTGGCGTGATAGGCGTCATATTCGAATCCCGTCCAGATGTTGTCCCCCAGATCATGGCGTTGTGCTTAAAGAGCGGGAATGCCACCATATTCAAAGGAGGCAGCGAAGCCGCTCACTCCAACAGGGCTATCTTTGATGTTCTCGTGAATGCCATTGAGGGCACACAGGGTATGCCGAGCGGCGCTTTTGCGCTTATGGAGACAAGGGAAGAGGTTAATGAGATGCTCAAACTTGATGATTATATTAACCTCATAATTCCAAGGGGATCAAATGAGTTCGTAAAATATATACAGGACAATACCCGGATCCCTGTCCTTGGTCACTCATCCGGTGTCTGCCATGTGTATGTTGACAAACAGGCAGACCTGGAGAAAGCAATAGATATATGCTATGACGCAAAGGTGCAGTATCCGGCTGTATGCAATGCCATGGAAACCCTGCTCGTGCACAGGGATATAGCAGGAAAGTTCCTGTCTGAGATCGGAAAGAGGTACGAGGGGGCAGGAGTTGAAATGAGATGCGACGACCCTTCGTTCAAGCTGTTGAAAGACAAAGGGTTCCTTAAAGCCATACTTCATGCCAAGGAAGAGGACTGGAGCACAGAATATAATGACCTTATATTATCCATAAAGATAGTGGATTCGCTGGATGAAGCTATTGACCATATAAACAGGTACGGCTCACATCATACAGATGCCATCGTGACAGAAGATAAGATAAACGCTTCAAAATTCGTAAGCCTCGTTGATTCTTCAAGCGTGATGTGGAATGCTTCCACTCGTTTTTCCGATGGATTCCGTTACGGGAAAGGTGCGGAAGTGGGCATAAGCACTAACAAGATACACGCCCGCGGACCTGTGGGTATGGAAGGTCTTCTGATCTACAAATATGTGCTTCTCGGGAAAGGGGATAAAGTGGCAGACTATGTTGGAAAGAGCGCCAAGAAGTTCACTCATAAGAAGTTAAGTTCAAGCTTTTCTGATAAAATGGATGGCATCAGATGAACGCCATAGACAGGAAAGAACTTTTCAGAGATCTAAAGGCCATCGTTGTGAAGATCGGCACGTCGTCATTGACCAATGAAGATGGAAGCTTTAACAGGCGACTCACAGAAGACACAGCCCGGCAAGTCGCAGAACTCAGGAAGACAGGGAAAACCGTTATCATAGTTAGTTCAGGAGCTATCGGGATAGGGGTTGAAGAACTGAAAATGCCCTCTCGCCCAAGGGATATCCCGCTGCGCCAGGCTGCTGCGGCAGTTGGTCAGAACATACTGATGCAGGAATGGATGGCAGCGTTTAAAAAATACGACATCAAGGTAGCGCAGATTTTGCTCACTTATGAGGCTTTCTCAAGCAGGATGACGTATTTAAATCTACGAAACAGCATCTCTGCGCTTCTGGAAGCCGGTGTTGTGCCTATAATCAATGAGAACGATCCGATATGCGTGCATGAGATAGAGGCGACCTTTGGGGATAACGACAAGCTTTCGGCAATGGTGGCAAGCAAGGTCGAGGCTGAACTCCTCATCCTCTTATCTGACATTGACGGGCTGTACAACAAGAACCCAAAGAAAAATGAAGATGCCAGGCTTTTGAGCACGATTGAAAATATCACACCTGAAATAGAGAGCTATGGCGGAAGCCCGACGAGCATGAAAGGCGTTGGCGGCATGAGGACAAAGATAGAGGCTGCAAAGGTAACTTCCATAGCAGGATGCCACATGGTGATAGCCAATAGCGCAGTTGAGGATGTTATCCTTAAGGTCATGAATGGTGATAACATCGGGACGCTGTTCCTTGCACAGAACGGTAAGTACAGGAACAGGACGCGCTGGATAATCCTGTCAAAAACCTCCGGGAAGATAATCGTAGATAAAGGGGCAGAAAATGCAGTGAAGAAAGGTATGGGGCTTTTGCCTTCAGGGATACTTGAGGCATCGGGGCTGTTCGACAGGGGAGATATTGTGGATATCGAGAGCGATGGGAAGGTATTTGCAAAAGGCATCACGGATTATACATCTTCGGAACTGAATAAAATAAAAGGGAAGCATTCTGATATGATCGAAAAGACGCTCGGATACAAGAATTATGACGAGGTCGTGAGGAAGACGAATATCGGACTGCTGTAATTGGGGTTTTTCTTCCATGTTCGAATCGCTTGAGGGTTTATTATTGAATTATGGTTATGCCGGTCTTTTTATTTCAAGTTTCTTAGCCTCCACAATTCTTCCTTTCGGGAGCGAAGGCATTGTGGTTCTTCTTGTCTCCCAGGGATTTAATGCCATGGCTGTGGTAATGGTGGCCTCAACCGGTAATTTTTTTGGCGCCTGCACCAGTTATTATTTGGGTCTCAAGGGGCGGGGATATATGGAAAAATATCTCAGGTTCGATCAGCGAGAACTTGAGAAAGCTGAAAAATACTTCTCAAAATATGGCTCGTATGTGCTGTTGTTCACATGGGTTCCGCTCATCGGTGATGCCATCACGGTCACAGGCGGGCTTTTGAGGCTTAAGTTCACGACCTTCGCTGTGCTTGTATTTGTTGGGAAGTTCCTGCGGTATCTTGCTGTGGCGTATCTTGCAGGGGTTATTTTGCTATAGGACTTTATTTAAAAAAATAAAGTTATCAGAGCCGACTTTGATGAATATATAAAGCAAAACACAGCCTTTAAAGTGGATATAACCCATAAGAACCCAATACGAACTCATTATAACCTGAGTTGGTATGGGTTCGTACCAGTTCTTTGCTGATTTTTAAGGTTTATAATGCGTTTGCTTCAGGCTCACTTCACATCAATCTTGCCGGAAGCTTCTGCTTCCCCATCAGGTCCCCGACATCCTCTTCGCTTCTTATGACATCAGAGTCCCCGTCTTTTACAAGAACCTCTGCGCACCTCGGCCTCCCATTGTACTGGCTGCTCATGCTGAATCCGTATGCACCAGCATCAAGCATGGCAATGATGTCGCCTTTTTCAATAAGGGGAAGCTCCCTGTCCTTAGCGAAGATATCCCCTGTCTCGCATATCGGTCCGACGATGGTGTATGTTTCTTCAGGTTTTGTTGCCGCTTTGTTAGCTACAACTGCATGATGGTAAGAATCGTACATCGTTGGGCGTACAAGGAGGTTAAATCCGGCATCAACGCCCACAAAGTTCTTTGCGGCTTTTTTCATTGTATTGACGCGGGTAAGAAGTATGGTAGTATCACCGACAATATAGCGCCCTGGCTCAAGAATGAGTTTCGGAGATATGCCAAGAGCCTTTGTCCTCTCATCAAATACAGGTAGAATAGCATTCGCATGGTCGCGCGGTGTTGGGGTTTTTTCACCTTTCTTATAAGGTATCCCCAGACCTGAACCCATATCAACGAATTCAAGATCTATACCAAGTTCAACCAGTTTTTCCACAAGGTCCATCATCTTATGGGCTGCTTCTGTAAAAGGAGATGTATCAAGTATCTGCGAGCCTATGTGGCAGTGTATCCCGCAGGATGAGACGCCGGGGAGCTTCGAAGCTTCGCGGTATATATCGACGACCTCACCAGAAGGTATCCCGAACTTGGAAGAACTGAGACCTGTCGCTATCTTTGGATGAGTCTTTGGAGAGACATCCGGGTTAACGCGAAATGCTATCCTGGCGGTCTTTCCCGCTTTTTCAGCTATCCCTGACAGGGTATGAAGTTCATCCTGCGAATCGACTGAAACTTTAACTCCCAGGTCCACAGCTTTGCCAAGTTCAAAGTCTGTCTTTGAATTCCCGTTAAAAAGTATCTTCTCACGCGGTATCCCGGCAAGGAGCGCCATATAGAGTTCTCCGAAGCTAAAGACATCAGCGCCTGCGCCCTGCCTTGCAAGTATCCTCAAAATAGCGAAACTGCCGTTGGCTTTTGCCGCATAGTAGATATCAGCATCTGGAAATGCTTTCCTGTATGCAGAGAAATTCTCGATGACGCGAGATTCGTTGGTAACAAACAGCGGAGTGCCGTACTGCTGTACAAGTTCTGTAGTGTCGGCGCCGCCAATTATTAAATGATCATTCCTGATTTCAAGATGGTTTTTTATCGTGAACATACCCGCACAATTAACCGGGAATATATTATAGTTGTCGCGCTTTTAACTGTGGATATTGAACAGGTTTGTTTGGATAAATCATATCCAGAATTGAAAGCTTGACCGTTATTCTTATATAGAACCTCAAACATTGTTTTGCACAAAACCGAGACCCGCTATTATATAATCATAATATTTTTATATAATTGTTGGGAGTGAAACACACTTATATACAATTGGAGGATAATATTCATGTCAGCACAACTTGGCGGACAGCCAATCATAATTTTAAGAGAAGGCACAGAGAGAACCCGTGGAAAAGAAGCCCGCACCAATAATATCATGGCGGCAAAAGCTATCGCCGCTGCGGTAAGGACCACGCTTGGACCAAAGGGCATGGATAAAATGCTCGTTGGCGGAAGCATCACTATCACGAATGACGGCGTAACCATCCTGAAAGAGATGGATATCGAGCACCCCGCAGCAAAGATGCTTGTGGAAGTTGCAAAGACGCAGGACGATGAAGTGGGCGACGGCACAACGACGGTTGCTGTGCTTACCGGAGAACTGCTTGAACTGGCAGAACAACTGCTGGAACAGGATGTCCACCCTGCAAACATTGTAACAGGCTACAGGATGGCTGCAGAAAAGGCAGTTGAGCTTCTAAAGGATATCACTCATACGGTCGCAGACGATGAAACTGCTCTCAATAATATCGCAAAGACAGCGATGACAGGAAAGGGCACAGAAGGCTCAAAGGACAAATTGGCACAGATAGTAGTGTCAGCGATAAGGGCGATCGTAGACGAAGAGGATGGAAAAAAATCAGTTGACATTGATAATATCAAGATCGAGAAAAAGGTTGGAAAAAGCCTTGATGACAGCGAACTCATTAATGGTATCGTCCTTAATAAGGACAAAGCGCATGCCAATATGCCGAGCAAAGTGAAGAATGCGAAGCTTGCTCTTGTCACAAGGCCCATAGAATTCAGCAAGATGGAGCTTGAGGCTGAGATAAAAATATCTTCACCTGATGAACTTCAGGATTACCTTGACAGGGAAGAGCAGATAGTCCATGACATTGTTAACAAGATCGCTGCAACCGGGGCGAACGTAGTGCTCTGTCAATTGGGAATAGATGATATCGCCCAGTACTTCCTTGCAAAAGCAAATATCCTTGCTGTTGAGCGCGTTGAGAAAAAGGACATTGAAAAAGTGGCGCGTGCAACAGGTGCAACCCTTATAACAAGCGTGGATGATTTTGACAAATCAGACATCGGAAGCGCCGGACTTGTGGAAATAAGGGGGAAGAGCGAGGACAAGATGATATACATCACTGACTGCAGCAATCCAAGAGCAGTATCAATACTCATCCGGGGCGGGACCGAGCACGTTGTAGACAGCACAGAACGCGCTCTTGAAGATGCATTAAGGGTTGTTGGCGTGGCGATCGAAGATGAGAAGCTTGTCGCAGGGGCTGGCTCGCCTGAGATCGAGCTTTCGCTCAGGTTGAATGAGTATGCCTCCACACTGAAAGGAAGAGAACAACTGTCTGTGACAAAATTTGCGAAAGCGCTGGAGGTTATCCCCAGAACACTGGCTGAGAATGCGGGTCTTGATCCTATCAATATGATTGCTGAACTTCGAAGCGAGCACGAGCGCGGGAACAAGGACAGCGGGCTTAACGTATTTGAGGGAAAAGTCGAGAACATGTGGGAGAATGGAGTTATTGAGCCGCTTCGCGTTAAGACGCAGGCGATCATTTCTGCGACAGAGGCTGCTATAATGATCCTGAGGATAGACGACGTGCTTGCCGCTACAGCAGGCGGACAATGCGGCGGCGGGTCGTGCGGCGGTATGGGTGGTATGGGCGGCATGCCTCCCGGTATGATGATGTAATACCACTGCTATCTGAGAGTATTAATATCGCCGTAACGATCATTGAACGGGATCGAGCGACACAAGGTCGTGCTCGATCCTCATCCCCGTTTTTAAATAGACTTTCAATTGCTATTACGGTTTTTTTGTTTTTGTTGAGATTTTAAAGGCAGCCCCGAACCGTCCTTGGGTGGATTTGAAGAATTTATTCCTTGATATCCCCGAAGTAACCGACTCCCCGCACTGGAAGGTGCGGAGCATCATGTCGCAGGTGCATGAGGATATTATCGTTGATTCGTCATTTTGGCTTTCATCAACCTGTATGGGGCACGCATTTATATGGATGGTTTATAAGGATAAGAAAATCACTTGTCAAAAGATTCGGTGATCTCTACTACGCAAAGTAGCCCATGCCCACATCCTAATGCAGGTCCGAAGGACAGTTCTATATTACGCAGGATAACAGCAATCTGCGGTCCCATTATACTCGCCCAGAAATCTACAGCAGGGAACCGGATTGCGTTCCTGTAAAGCCATGTCAGGAACTTTAGCTCGCTTGATAAATCCTCTGACGTTGACTCGATCAAGCTCGAAACAGTACTGTCATTTCCATGAAGCAATGCTTCAACAAGGCGTATGATGCAGTTCCATTTTTCTTTATAATCACACAACCTTGCCCATACATCGGGCTTTACTTTTTCAAGTTCCGCGCACCAGTCAAGATTAATGAAAAGGTGCTCGATATCTTCTCTATGTTCATGATCAAACAGGTGATTTACCTGATGCCGATAATTCAAGCGCGGTGCGCCGAAGATACCTGTTTCCATATGCCTGCCCAAGAAAATTGAGCGGTCAGTAGATTTAACTACCTGCATGCACTTCTCCATCTTCTTTGACGCGGCATCTAGAGTCTGGAATAGCATAGCAGGAGTCCAGAAACATACGTCATACCATTGGATTTGTTCTTTGTCCCACAATTCAGGCGGGGTAAGATATGCCATGTTGTAGGGAAGCATCGTTCTATTCTCATTCCAGTACTTCGGCCATTCAAGAGAATATTTCCCGATTAAATCAAAAAATATGATAGCTCCGGGTTGGGCATGAGTGAGTATATTTTCAACAAGCATCTGGAGCTTATAGGGTGCCAGATGCGAAAGAGATGAGTAAGACGAAAAGTAAATGTCAAACGGCTGCTCATCCATGAGTGGAAAACCTTCATTCAGGTCCGCCTGTTCGAACCGGACATTGTACTGATTCTCATAATTTTTCCTGCCCTGCTGAACCATGGAACCGCTGATATCAACTCCTGTATAAGATATCTGGTCTGGAGACAAAATAAAGCACTGTTTACCTGAACTGAAAGATTGGCTGGCAGGAATATGGGTAAGCAACTCAAAACCTTCCCCGCTTCCGCAGCCCAAATCAACTACGCGGATATTATCGCGTTTGGTTAGGAGTTTTTCAATAGAGTCACGCAATGTCAATTTTAGTGCAATGTTTTCCCAGTATTTCCTGACAAAATCATTTTTCCCTGTGAGACCGCCAATTTCAAGCCCATAAAAACCTTGAAGAGCTGCAATATCGAAGAACTCAGCGGGTTTAATTTTACACTTGTATTCTCCCATGCTCATGAGGTGCTGGGTCATTTGATATAACCTTTTCCATAGCCACTTTATATATTGTAATTAGTACATCGTTGTGAGCTGAAATACAATTTTGATAATAAAACTCATCGGTTTTAAAGGCATTTCTACGCCTTGAGATCATTTTAGAAGGATATTATGAACAAACTCCTTATCCATAAATGCTATTTTCTTTGTAATTTTATCCGTGCCCCAATTTCAGCACCACAATTGTTATTCTATTTCAAGATATTCCAATGGATGCACAAAATCCCCATCGTCTTCAGTCACTACGGTATACCCCGGACAAATGTTCCAGGGCCTGTAGCTATCGTTTTCCTTATTTATCCCTATTATATTCATATACATCTTGCTCACGAATATATTTTTCCACGACATCCCATCCCTGCCCCACAGACCCGTGGAAACAACTCGGAGCCCAGAAATGCTCGCCGCACCATTCGCGTAAATGGGGAAATTCTTTCCTTAAAATCCTGCTCGAAACTCCTTTTATCTTCTTTGCAATGTAACTCAAAGAATACTTCGGAGGATATTTGAAGAAAATATGCACATGGTCGGGGTTGACAGCTATTTCTATAACTTGAATATCCATCTCCACACAGGTCTTACAAATTATCCCCTCGCATATCATCGCCACATCGCCAACCAGCATCTTTCCCCTGTATTTCGGGGTGAATACCATATGATCCGTCAGTAGCGACACCGTATGCCTGTCGTGACGTAACTCTTTCCTGTTCATATTACCACCTTGACTTTCACAGGTTCATCTGTGTATATAAATTCGCAGCAAGCGTCGCGAAAGTATTTTTGCTCACATCATGTAAGTGATGTCATGACCACAAAAGATACCTCTGCAAGAATTGCTGAAAGCCAGACCATACCCACAAAGTGAATATAACAATTGAACAGGCTTCCGCCATCCACAGCCCTCAAGAGTATGGCTGAAAGGAAAGAGTGACCAACCATCATCCCCATAAGCAGTAATGCAAGGAAATTGATATCCATCACTGAGCCCAGTGACAGGATAGATGTCATCCCCGCAGGTACATCGGTGCCTTCGAATATGTTTACAAGCATCTTAACTATCGCAAGAGTAAGGAACATGGTAAAAGCAATACCTCCAGTCAGCCCGTACACCTCCCCAACAAGACTTGATGCAAGTGAGTAGCGCAGTTTTCTCAATGATACTATTTTCATGAAGTTATCACCGACTATTTCACCTATCAATTCGGGTTTTCCTCCCTTGTCTATACCTTCTGCGAATATTGTGCCGAACCGTTCGATAAGGTTGCTCCCCGTCCCTGCTGCGAAATAATTCCAGGACATGATCTTATTTATCCTCGTCTCAAGCCGTTTATAAAGCTCCTTTATATCAGGCGTCAGGGGGCCGAAATCATGATATGTCAGGTTGCGCAGCGAGTCCCTGATAATTCCCCCGCGGGCGCCAGACGTAGAACCAAGAGCGCGTATGAATGCAGAAAAATTGTCGTCTTTACGTTTTATCAATTCCTCTTCTTTGCTTGCAATATAACCAGTTAAGGCAAACGGCGTGAGGGCTAAAGCGATCTTAAGGGTGATCGCGAGTCCTCCACCCCATAGCATCAGAATAATTGATAAGATCATTGACCCGATCATCGAAACAGGGAATGACATGCGTATTTTCCTGTCAGCTTCGGTCTCAATGCTCAGGGTATGCCATATTTTGTCTTTTGGAGATTTGGATTTCATGACAAACACCAGTATCCCTTCCGCGCCAAGGAATGTCACAATTGAACCAGCCATTAGAATACCTGGTTCCATGCCAGTGATAATAGGCATTATCAGTGATATCGAGGTAAGGAAGATCAGGGCTGTCATCATAGCCACGAATATCTCTTTTGTCATCTGGATCTGTCCAAGTGATTGCTTGTACATGGTGTCAAACTCGTTCATGACGACCTTCTGCTCTGTCCATACGAATTGGTCGAATGGTTCACCAGCTTCTGAAGAGTGCGCAAGCCTGTCAAGAAAATCCGAAAAGATCGGGGATGGCGTCCTCTTTGAAACGAACCTGCAAGCCTGCGCCAGACTGAAATTCCAGTCAGTCATCAATGAATAAATCTTTCCAGATTCGATGGCAAGATAACCATACGACTTATTCATTGAAAGCTGGTGGATGACCTCCTTTCGCGCCATGTTAGAAGCTGCAAGCACTCCCATATGCGTGATGTAATAATGCATATTCACTTCGATCTGGCTTCTCATGGTCCCCATCACGGTCGAGGGATAGAAAAGCGCAGCTCCAATAAAGAGCACAGGCACCAATAAAAGGATGTATGTGAAAGTACCTGTTATAAGGTCAGGGACAAGGAGGAACATGATGATCGGGAAGAAGAGACCCATAAATATTATCGGCAAGGCAATTTTCATGACGTATTGCCGCTGTGTCATTTCCATGCACTCGAAAGCTTTCTTGAACATGTTTTACCTATATGCTAAACGGAAGACCTTCAACGCCGCCCCTCTCGAACGACCATATTATGTCCTTGGCTTTATAATAATCAGTAATATTCAGTTCTACCATTTTTCTCAGAACCTTTGCGCGCAATTCAAGCTCAACATATATCTTTTTTTTATCGGCATACCCCAGTTTATGGGCGATCAGATTTTCAAGTATGTAGCTGTTGTTCAATCCCCTGAAACTATACGTATCATTGAGGGGGTCCCACTGGAAGACTGCTCTTGTAATAACGCCTTTTGATTCTTCCATATACCCCTCTATCTCTTCAACCGATACGCACCTGCGCAGGAAGACACCCTGCCTGTAGACCGCCTGCAATATCATTACAACATGCAGGTTATCGATGAATGTAACAGGGACCCTGATAGGGTCGCCCGTGAGCCTCTGGATGAGTTTTTTTACAGATGACGCATGGAACGTAGCCATGACCGAATTGCCAGCCTGCATTGCCTGGAATGCAACCGACCCCTCAACGCCCCTTATCTCACCTACTATCACGTAGGTCGGACGTGAGCGCAAAGCAAGTTTAAGGAGGGTGAACATATCAACCTGGGAATTCTTAGGTCCTGTTTCTCGTGTTATCATCTGCTGCCATACCGCCTGCGGTGACGTTACTTCGGCTGTATCTTCCACGCTGTAAACCTTGCCTTTTGAATGAACAAAAGGCATTATCGAGTTAAGAGCAGTTGTTTTTCCACTGGCAGTTTCCCCGCTTACGAATACGTTCATGCCGTTCTCAAGGCACAGCCACAGGTATGCCCCGATCTCGGCGCTGATGCTTCCCCACTTTATGAGCTGTGTGACGCTTGTCGGGATAGCGGCGAATTTCCTGAGAGTAAAAGAACTGCCTCGCCTGCTTATTTCACGGCTGTAAATGATGTTGATTCGAGAACCGTCAGGAAGCGCGCCGTCTGCAATTGGCCTGAAATCACTTACAGGTCTTCCGATCCTTTCACTCATTACCCTCATCCAGTCGTCGATCTCCTCATCTGTTGAAAAATGGATATTCGTCTCCAGCATCCCTAATACCTTATGAACTACGAAAATATTGTGTTTGCCGATACAGTGAATGTCTTCAAGATAAGGATCCCTGACAAGGGGTTCGATTATACCGTGACTCACCATGTTGCGGTCAATAAAATATTTTATTTTCTTGAACTCATCTTCTTTGAGTGAAACTTTTTCTTTGCTTTTTGTTGGCCTTCCTATAATGGTCACTTTATCCAGGAGTTTATTGAAATGTTCCCTGAGTTTATCCGAAGTGTCTGCCGCAAGTTCTTCAGGCGTTCGTCTCAATATTATTCCGAGCAGTTCCTGGTATTTTTCCTGCTCGTTCTGTGTCAATTCAGGTTCGATCACATAATATTTTATCCCGATTTTTTGCGTACCATATAAATGTATGAATAGCGGGTCGCCTACCGGATAGATGATATTAATATTTTTATTATCTATATCTCTTGAAAGTTGTGGGATCAGTGATGGTATAACTCCAGTTTGTTCCTGGAATTTCTGGAGGTATATTCCAAGATGCGGGTTATTTTTAACAGCTTCGTCCAGTTCCATATAACCTCAGATGGGGAATGGAAGTCCTTCAAGCCCGTATTCCCTGTATGCCTTCACGATCTTGAACGTCTCATCAAAATCTAATATGTTGTGTTCGATCATCGCATTAAGGATCTTTGTCCTTATATTCATTTCATCATATATCTTTCTTTTATCTTTGTATCCCTGTTTTGCCGCAATCTTTTCTTCCAGAATAAAGCTGTTATTCAATCCCCTGAACTCGTGTTTATCTTCTGCCGGGTTCCACTGGAATACCGCCCGAGTCACCACTCCTCCAGCTTCCTCATAATACCCTTCAAGTTCTTCTATTGCAATGACCCTCCTGATAAGAATACCTTCCCTGTAAAACGCATGAAGCACAACACATACATTCAGGTTATCTATGAAAGTGACCGGGACGCTTATCGGGGCGCCGACGAACCTCTGTATCATTCTTTTTACAGATGACGCATGGAAGGTGGATATCACCGGATGCCCTGTCTGCATTGCCTGGAACGCAACTGCGCCCTCTACGCCCCGTATCTCGCCCACGATGATATAATTGGGGCGCGAACGAAGGGCTGCTTTTAGAAGTGTGAACATGTGTACCTGCGATTCCTCCTCGCCTTCCTCTTTAGTCGCAAGCTGCTGCCAGACGTCGTGGGGAGGGGTGACCTCGGTAGCATCCTCTGCGCTGAATATTTTGGCTTTGGGGTCGATGAAAACAAGCGTAGCATTCATGGCTGCCGTTTTCCCGCTTGCAGTCTCCCCACACAGGAAGACGCTCATGCCATTCTCAAGGCAGAGCCAGAGATATGCCCCTTCCTCGCAGCTAATTGTACCATATTTGATAAGCTGGGTTATGCTAAGGGGAGTTTTTGTAAATTTCCGTATAGTGAATGAGCTTCCGCGCCTGCTGATATCGTCGCTGTATGCTATCCCGATACGAGACCCGCCAGGAAGAGTTCCTCCTGTTATCGGGTTTGCGTCGCCTATGGGCCGCCCTATGCGTTCGCTAATTGAACGCAGCCAATTATCAAGCGCCATCTTTGATTCAAACTTTATATTGGTATTGATATTTCCGAATATCTTATGGACGACCGATAATGGATTCAATCCTACACAGTGGATATCCTCAAGATATGGGTCACGCAGCGTTGGCTCGACCGGGCCCGAATCAAAAATGTCCCTTATTATCAGATATTTCAGCTTATCATACTCTTCTTTCGTGACACTGATCTTAGAAGATTTAAGGGACCTTTTCTTAAATGCTTCCACCTTTACTATCTCGTCAATGAGTTTTGAGACCGTCTCCCTCAGGTTCTCTTTTGAGACCACTCTCACGCCTTCCTCAAGAACCCGGTCAAGAACTGCAACGTATAACTCTTTTTCTTCCTCCTTAAGCTGCGGTTCGATGACAATATAATCAATATCTTTCAGATGCTCGCCGTATATGTGTATGAATACAGGGTCTCCCACAGGATATATTATATTAGGGGCTTTTTCAAGACTCATCTCTCTGGGTATACTGGTAACAAAAGAAGGGGTACTTGTGTGTTCTTTCTGGAAATTTTCGAGATAATCCGAAAGAACCCTGTTGTTCTTAAGCGCTTCATCGATATCGGCTGCCATTTCCATCACGACACGGATGCTATTTCGACAACAAGACCCACGTTTGATTCTATTCTGAAACCTATCATGCTCTCAACCGAAGCACCGGCGCCTGTGAACTTGTTTACAATGATGGTTCTCTTGATGTTACTGCCAAGCGTGCTTATTTTCAGAGTCAGGTTTATATCCGCTGATGAAACGAATTCCGAATGTATGCGTGGTTCGAGTTCTGATGGTTCTATGGAAATTATTATCGTCTTTTTTACTCCAGTCAATCTCTTGAAAAAAGATATCAGCTCAAGCCCTTTCTCCATATTCACGCTGTGTTTGATTAGAGAGGATATGGTGTCGATTATAATTACATCGTTCTTAAAAAGCGCTTCAGCCTGTCTTAATCGTTCTATGAAATCAAGTCTTGGCGCAGAAGGGTCCATCAGGGAAAGAACGGGTATGTAGAGAAGCATCTTCTTTAGCAGGAAACTGGCTATGCCATAATTCAGTGAATACATCTGGTTGATGAAACCCTTGGTTGTCATCTGCGTCGAAATATATGTGACTGAAGCCCCGTTCTCCATGAGCCCGTAAGCGAGGCGCTGGCATACCGTGCTCTTTCCGCTGCCGCTTCCTCCTTCTATAACTACTATTGAGCCAGGGGGGAAACCGCCGCCAAGTTTCCTGCACAGTTCATCGCGGGCAAGATCAAAGGAACGTATGCCTGTTATAATAAATATCATCTCCTGAAAGGCATTGTGTCGAAAACTCCATTACCTGCAACTACACGAACGGTATGATCCCCTGCTGTAAATTGAGTGGCAGTTGTATAATTCAACCTTAAGACATATGTGGGGTACCACAAAGTCCCACCTTCCATTACAGTCCATTTATTGGTAATAATAATATAAGTTCCATCTATGAACATATTTACAGTGGTGGGGTCAATTGTGGATTTACCTGTATTTTTGACGAAAAAGCTATAATTGTTGTTTATATATGGTATCGCCGCAGGATCATTGATTATGGTGATGTCGGTCTTTAACTGGTCTGCAAGCGTCTTGCTGCCCATTCCATAAGAAGCAGTGATGCTCTGCACGTTGGTTGTTACAACTCCGATTACACCCACTGCTATAAAGATCGCCGCTATGAAGAAT
>JAHIFK010000064.1 GCA_018900975.1 Methanobacteriota archaeon | reverse complement strand
TGCTAAAAGCAACATTTTTAAATAGAGCAGTTATTACTTCATCTAGAACATAATCTGAAGTAACCATTCTATAGCCAGACGCTTTCATTTTCGCATATTCTTTCCTGGCAAGTTCATGATAAATATCTTTTCTGTTTGATAGTGCAAGCCAAGCCCATGAATCCACAAAAATATACTTATTCGTATACATATTTATTATGCTTCTCTGCCAGATCAGATGGACCTTCGCAAACCCCGATTGTTTTGGTTAATGGGTCTTCCTTTATTATGGATAATCTTTTCTTCTTTGATTCTAAAAATTCAATGAAATCCACTACCTCTTCGAGAATATCTTCTGGCAAAGAATTTATTCTTTTCACGACATATTCTCTTTGTAACATTCTTATCATACATAATCTGTCTAATGCTTAAATAAACTTTCTATTCCAATTACCCTAATACATTATAATTTTTTATAAATTATTTAATACAAGAGAAAGCCAATATCTTCTCAGCACAAAAGCGCCGAAAACAATGGTCATAAGATATGCAATCCCCAGCCATGAAAACACTCCTACCACGCCCCTCCCTGCGATCAAGAGCCCAGGATCGGTATCCTCGCCCCCAGCAGCAGGTTCTGGATCAAACTTAAATCCGCGCGCCTGATCGATATGAATGCTATGTTCTGGATAGAATAGATGGAGGTAACAGCGATAAATGCAAAGAACACAGGCAGGAACCAGCCTTCACGAAGGAAGGAAAGGGCAGGGGAGAAGATATTGACCCCGAGCATGAACACTGCTGAAATGACCAGGGCAATACCCAGCGTGATCATTACGATCGTGCTATATAGTCCGTTCCTGTTCTTTGATCCTGGCAGATACCTTACAAGTCCTGCATCCAGCCCAAGCTTTGAAAGCCCCACGATGAGCGCGGCTGCTGAGATCGCAGCGGTGGCAAGTCCTATGTCCTTTGAGGGCATGGTTCGTGCTGCTATTATCCAGAAGAGGAGGCCAAAGAAGGCCCTTAAGCCTGAGCTTAGCATTATGGCGAGGGAGTTGCGGTAGAGGGGGTCGGTGTAGAGGGAGCGGAGTTTTGATAGCATATTAGTTGGGGGTTATTAGGTTTTGAAATGTATTTAAAGGGGTGTGTTGTTTTGGCGCATGATGGATTATTGGCACTTAAGATGGATGATGAGAAATCTTTGTGTTTCTATGTGGTTTCGGGTTCTACCGTGGCTTTGCGTTCTTTGCGTTCTTTGCGGTGAAAAACGTTTGAGCCGTGTGGTTGCATGGGAGCATATCGTGCGCCAGATTTATATGGTTATATTTTAATAAATGTAAGAAAAATCTGTGTGAATCAGTGTAAATCTGTGTCTAAAAAACGTCCCGGAGACACAGATTTCACGGATTACGATGTTGTGATCTCTGTGTCCTCTGCGCGCTCTTTGGTTTTTTTTCAATAGGCGCAGCAAGATCTGCATCCTGGTAGAAAATCCGTGTGCATCCGCGTCATCCGTGGCATCTGTGTTCTATCGTTTTTTGATGGCTTTTGTTCTTTTGCGTCTGGTGGTTATATGGGGGTTGCGGAGGCGCCGGATATATATAAATTTAAAGTTGATTAAATCAAAATACGGTTTATATGATCGGTCTATTTAAAACAACGAAGTTAGAGGAAAGGTTTTAAAGATGAAGAACCAGTTTAAATATATGATGGAAATAAAAAAGCTCGAAGTGCCCTTAATGGATTGGATAGATGAAAAAGAGGCAAAAATAGCATTATCGGCTGAGCTTTATAGAGAAGCCAAAGTGACCTTGAAACAGGCTGCCGAGATAGCTGGTCTTACTATATGGGATATCCTCTACGAATTTGGAAAACGAAAAATCAGTTACACCAACATTACTGTAGAGGATTTGCATGAAGAGATAGAGAGTATATGATAATCTCTGATACAGGTCCTCTGGTTGTATTATTCAAGACAGATATGTTATTTCTTCTTAAAGAGATCTATCAAGAAGTCCTGGTTCCGGAAGCTGTTAAAACAGAATTGATAAGAAAACCGGAAGGAGTTATTCAAGGAATCTTAACCTTGGGGTTAGAGGTACACTTGGTTTGTTCCTTGAAGCCAAAAAGAAAGGTATAGTGAAAAGCGTTACGGAATGCGTAGATAAGCTAAAAAAGGCTGGGTATTATCTGGATGATGAGCTAATAGAAGCTTTATTAATACAATCCGGAGAAGCTTAATGAGTAATATCTGCTGAATAACTCGCATCAATCCTACCGCTTCCGGCTGCCCCCCTTCTCTAACACGCCCCTGCGCGTGGGGTTCGTATCGTGCGCCAGGACTTTTGAAACATGCTTATACTGTAAATCCCGCGCCCCCTCTTTATACTAAACCCTGCGCCGCCTCTTCTCGAATGAAAAACCCCAGCCCCGTGCTCACTACTTGGGCGATGAATAAAACCATCGTGTTCTTCGCTATTCGGCGAACAGTATTCAATTATTATCTCCCCGTTTTCCCTGCTGATTCAAAATATCCCTTCTCATTAAAATAGCCCCTGCGCCCATCTTCCCAGCCCGGCATCTCAAGCCCATACTCTGCGATCCTGGCACTCACAAGCGCCGAGAACATGGGTCTTTTTGCTTTTGATCCAGGAGCGCTGGTTTTGATCGG
>JAHIFK010000063.1 GCA_018900975.1 Methanobacteriota archaeon | reverse complement strand
TTATCGGAGCCGCACTTGCAGGATCTATTGCTGTAACAACTATGGCAATAGTATCATTATTCCTGGCAATGTCCAGCCCAACTGTCGTGGGGGTTGTCGGTGCCTTTACGCCTGCGCTCCATGATGATACAATAGCTGCCATTACGACAGTAATGGCTACCATCAGAATTACAGCTATTACCGGGGATACACCCCTGTCATCCTTCAATATTCTTCGAACTTTATTCGATTTGCTTTTTTTTATGTTCATAATTATATCCTCTTTAGAGTCTCCTTTTGATTACTTATTATTATAATGATAAGGATATATATAGTTATTGGTTAGGTAAACGTAATTTGACATTTTTACTAAAAATTATTTATATTTATAAAATCCTCGGTAGCGAAAATTTATTAATATGGTACACCATTCACTATGATAATAATAATAATATTTAAATAACTTCAATCAGTATTATATAATGTGATATATGAAAAAAGGTCTATTAAAAAATAACGAAGGTATTTCACCCGTACTCGGGTTTATTCTCATGCTTGCCATAGGCGTTACCATACTGTCAACTGTACAGATGACCTTTGTCCCGGTATGGAATACAGATGAGGAACTTAGCCATCTAAAGATAATGCAGGACGATTTCAAAGTACTCAAGTCGAACATCGAAAACGGTATCCTGGGCGGTACCACGCTTTCATCGCCTCTTATCATGGGTTTTAAGTATTCACCAAAGGTTCTGGTTTACAATCCGAGGGAAGAGGCTTATGCATCCCTTGAAGTCAAGAAAGACGCATGGGTTGAGCTCAGGTATAACGAAGTCTTCCCTGAGGGGATGACAGATGATACAAGCATCAAGAACGTCAGCACGGGTATGATGGTATATGCGCTTCAAGGCGCCCGGAACTACAACTATTTCATCTACGAGAACGGCCTGATAAGACGAAGCGGCACGAACTATACCACGAGTTCGCAAACGGTACTTGCTAACAACACTATTTTCCTGCCAAGCGTAAAGGCGCTGGAATACGGGACTTTAAGCGGGGTTGAGAAAAAGAGTATTAATATATATCCAACATCCCAGCAGAAAAATTCAGTTATCGGCAAAAACGTCTGGATCATACTCCACACCAACCCGGATTATGTTGAGTGGTGGGCGAATACTCTTGAAAATGAAGGTGCGGATGTAAAAAAGAAAGATCCATTAAACGGGCTCGTAATTGCTAATGTCAGCACCAGCCTGATCATAAAAATGGGCGAAGCATACATTTCCTCTTCGCAAAAGGCAGCGCCGCCCCTCTCACCAGCTTGGAGACTTGTAAAGGTATCTTCATCAACAACAAAACTCCCGGTTGACGGAGTTACTGATATAGTTGTAGAGGTTCAGGACGAGTATAATAATCCTGTCCCGAACGTACTGGTAAGCTTCAACGAAAACCTGACTAAAGGGCCGAGCAATTCATACCTGAATGGCGATCTACTTTCGCTTTCTGCGGTTTCGGGGGCTGATGGAAGAGCAAGCGTTCCGTTAATGACGGCTGGAGCGGGTTTCTATTATGTTGATGCGGTCATACCGGAGTATACAACCACTTTTGCTTATTCTGCATCATCACAGGGGTATGTAATGGAGCTTGTTCCTGCTTATTACAGCGCTGATTATTATAATGTCACTGCCACGCTAAAAGACAGCCTTGGAAATCCGGTCCCCGATGGAACGATCGTTGATTTTGATACGAGCGATGGTTCTATTATTCCCGCAGCACCTTCTACTGTTAGTGGAATGGCCAACACCACGCTGAATATTTCCAATGCCAATGGGACAAGTATCACGAACATCCAGGTAAAGGACACAGCTTCGAATACCACGAATATAACATGGGATACCATTAATAATATTATTGTAACGGCAAAAAGCGGCTATGTTTTTAATTCAAAGGCGATACGCACCACGATAAGCACCTCTGGCTGCGTGATGTACGGCACTTCACCCGGAATTTATCCTTATACATCTGCATGTGATACCGGATCATCTCATTCAGCCTCTCTAACAGGACTTACACCCAATACTGCATACTATTTCATAGTCAACAGCAGCCGTCCTGGCAAGGAAGCCGTGAACAGCACCGAGTATATGTTCGTTACAGAAGGAACTGACGATGACACACCGCCTGCCAGCGTAACAAACCTGATTAATGTTACTTATGAGCCGCTGTATATCAGGTGGACATGGATCGACCCGGCAGATGCAGACTTTGACCATGTTGATGTGAAGATCGATGATGTGAGCATTGGCACCGTGGCAAAAGGAATCCAATCCTTCAATGCCACATACCTGATGCCAAACAGCGCTCATAACATAAGCATACGAACGGTCGATACCTCGAACAATGTAAATAGTACATGGGTGACCCACAATGCCACAACAAAGTCACTTTTCACCTATGTTGTAGATTATGAGATATATGGGTCACAGGGCACAGTTACAGATTTCCCCAATGCACAGAGCGCAACGGATGGCGGCGCTGCCGCCCTGTTCAATGAGACGCAGTTGACAGGAACATCGGACAGGAATAACTATACCTACGTAACCAGCTACTCTGCGACCAATGGTACGGTGACCAACTTTGCAAACATGCAGAGCAATGTTACGGGTGCCTTTGCCAACCTTACTGAAGGTGCTGGCACAGGAGGGGGAGGGGGAAGTACAAGTTATTATGCAACATCAAGTCCGACTGGTCATACGAATGTGATAGGGGCTCCCAACAATATCTGGGATTCCGTTGATAGAACTAGAATAACTGGGAGCAGTTTTGCGTCGGGAGGAAGCGGAACGATAACAAAAGTTGTATTAAAATACTACTATAGTATTACTAATTTTGGAGGCGACATAGCCACCGTAGGTTATACTCTTAATAGTGGTGGGGATACGATCGCTAAAACTGAAAACGGGAATGTCATATATAATTATCCAAATCCTAAATATATCCTTGACATTACATCGGCTCTTGGAACATGGACATGGCCTGATGTCCAGAGCCTTACTCTATGGTTGTATGTTACAAAAGTTGGCCCTGCCAGCACGATGGCAAATGTAGATGCCTTTGAGGTCAATGTTACTACAAGCAGCTCCACGACTTACAGCCTGAACATCAATACAGACACCGCCTCTGTACCTGACGACACGAACCATTATCTTGAGATAAACTACAGCCGCGATGCCGCCGATACTTATGGGGTCTATGTCTGGGACGGGACTGACTGGAACAACCGGAGCAGCCTGAACGCTTCGGTGGGCACATGGGCTATCAGGAACATTTCATTGAACCCTAGCGAATACAACAGCGGAAACCCGCAAGTAAGGTACATAGATGAAAAACCGATGGGAACTTCACAGGGCAACATATCCATTGATTACCAGCGCATCCACGGCTATACACCCGGAATTCCGGGAGGGTATCATCTGGATGTCAGAACGAACACTTCAGGGATACCGGCTGCTGCAAATCAGAAGTTAGAACTCAGGTACAATGCGACAGGTGATAATTTCACTCTCCAGCTCTATAACGGTTCCAGCTTCTCATGGGATGATAAAGAGACGCTTAACAAGAGTGCAATGACCCTGGTCGAAGTGCCTCTGACCGCGGATTATTTGCTCTCTGATGGAAATTTTGGACCCTATACGGTGAACGATCTCCCAAGGTATTATGTGCTTGTAAGGTACGAGGATAACCGCAATGCAGGTCCGGGTGGAAAGCTGTATCTTGATTACCAGAGGGTGTACTCATGGTGAAACATCTTTTCATGAAAATATTGATAAAAAATAGAATTTACGCAGGTGATAAACATAACACTTAACAGAATACCAACAGCGATCCCCACCCTTGACACCATAATCCGCGGAGGGTTCCCATCAGGCTCACTTGTGCTCCTGATAGGGGAAGTTGGCGCAGGAAGCACAGAATTCGCATATACCTGTGCGGTCATGCATTCCATGATAAAGAAAAACCCTGATAAACTAAAGTCTCTAAGAGACCAGCTAAACATACTCCTGCAGAAAGACGAGAGCCTGAAATTTCCAGGGAAGATATGTTACATCTCTTTAATGCACTCAAAAGAGGACGTGATGGCAGAACTGGGACACACATTCCCCACTGAATTCGCATCTGCCCTTTCTGAGAACATGTTTTTCAGGGACCTCTCGCCAAATTCATTATTCCCACCCGGCAATAAAGAAGACTGGGGGAGCATTAACGCATTGAGAAGCGTTGATGAGGAGCGGGAGATTATGAATCAACTTGTCTCTACACTGGATGCCAATGCGCCAGGCAACCTCGTGATAATCGACTCCCTGACCTCTCTGTTCCATTCGTGCAACAGGCACATGACCTGGAACGACAGGATCTCTTTCCTTGAAGAACTGCAGCGCAAATCCAAGAAATGGGACGGACTTGTATTTTTGCTTATCGGGAAAGGCATATTTGAAAGCATGAAAGAAGAAGAGATGATGGATGTGGCTGACGGCGCACTTGTGTTTGAGTGGTTCGAGGAGGGGTTCGCAAGGCAGCAGGCAATGTATATGAAGAAATTCAGGGGTGTAATGCCCCACATAGCCCGTGATTTCATAACCAGGTTCGATACAATGGTAACGAATAGCGAAGGATATGTGGTGACCAATGTCAAGCGTATTTTCGGTCGGAAATAAGGCGATATATGAATCTTAAAAAACATGCCTGGAAACTTCTGGTTGTAGCCGTCCCGATATTCCTGATCGGATATTCGCTTGAGTATTTCAAGAATTTCCCTGTTGAAGTTGGGGACTATTTTAAAGTATCAACTGAACTTCTGCCTCTAGTCATGTCATTTACCATATTCGTAATAACATGGTATGCCTATGGCAAAAGCAGGGACAATCATTCCCTTTTCATAGGGGCATCATTCCTTCTCGTCGGAGTGCTGACTTTTTACCATATGCTCTCCCACCCTTTCATGCCTGATCTAATAACACAAAATTCTCTTCACAAGTCTGCTTTTTTCTGGGGCATGGCGCTTATGGTCACATCGATCCTGTTCCTCATAAGCGCTTATGTCTATAGCGGCACTTTGCCTCATTTTCTGAAAAAACCGATACTCATAGTTGAAGTTAACCTTTTCTCGTTCATACTGCTGGCAGGCGGTCTGGTCTTTAACCGTGAAATACCTTCGCTGATATATACGGACGGAAGTCCTTCTAACGGCTTCTTATATCTGGTGATCATTTCATCAATGATCCTTGCATATTCAGCTTTTATTTATCTAAAACGATTTCGCGAAAGACCGCAAAATTTTATTATATGCCTGATATACGGTCTTATCATCCTTATTTTCAGCAACTTTTCATATATATATTCGGACTATGCAGGGAACCTGCTTAAGGCTGCAAGTTTTTACTTCGTATATCTTGCGGTGTACAGGTCATCCATAGAAATGCCCTATGAAACAATAAATAAGGCTGAGAAGAACCTTCGCGTGGTAGCAGAGGATAGGTACAGGAACCTTGTGGATAATGCCAACGATGCTATCATAACAACTGACCTTGAGGGAAGAATAACGACCTGGAACCATGCTGCTTCGAATATCTTCGGGTGGACGGAAAAGGCGGCCTCAGGACAGAAAATTTCCAGGTTATTGGTCCCTCCAGATAAGCAGGCAGAGAACGAAACGCTTATCCACAGCATCCTGATAGGAAGCAGAATATCAGGCATTGAATCGGTGTATAAGAAGAAGGATGGCAGTAAAATAGATGTCAGCCTCACGGTATCTCCCCTAAATAATGCAGAGGTCAGGACTATCGGTCTTTCAGTCGTCATCAGGGATATTACAGACCACAAGCGGGCAGAAGAGATAGAGGATGAAAATCTGCGACTTGCTGTTGCTATTAAGGCGAAATCCGAACTTCTTCCCGCGATGAGCCATGACCTTGGCACTCCACTTAATGCCATGATAGGATTTTCTGAACTCCTGAAACAGGAAATCCCGGGTAAATTGAACGAAAAACAGAAGCAGTATGTGGATAATATCCTGGCCAGCAGCAAACGTATGCTTGACATCGTCAATGACATTCTTGATCTGGGCAAGACAGAAACAGGAAAAATAGAACTGATCATCGAAAAGATATCTGTGCCCGAGATACTGGATGAGACGATCAGTCTTTTTGGAGAGAACGCCACGAAACGCAATGTAGAAATTAAAAAGGAACTTGACCCGGACCTCGACTTCATAGAAGCTGACGGAAAGCGGTTCAAGCAGATAATGTTCAACCTGATATCAAATGCTGTTAAGTACAGTAAACCGGAAGGCGGGACTGTTACCATAATTACGAAAAAACAGGGTGACCTGGCAAAGTTCGCGGTCGCAGATACTGGAATTGGTATAAGAGAAGAAGACATGGGGAAACTTTTTTCAGCGTTTGAGCAGCTCAATCTTGGCATAGCCAGCAAATACGGGAGTACGGGGCTGGGGCTTGTGGTCACGAAAAAGCTGGCAGAGTTGCAGGGCGGGATGATAACAGTAGAGAGCAAATATGGCGAGGGGAGCACGTTCACATTTACCTTTGCAATTCCCATTAGAGCGAAAAAGATGGAATAACAAAATTTAACCCTCTAAAAGACAATATACTTTTGTCGAACCTGATAATGTATATATGGACACCCTTGTTGCTCTCAAATAGTTTTTCAGGGGTTCTATTACAGGTATTCCTTTATACAATCTTGAAATATCCTTTCATTTATTTTTCATTTCTATTCTTCGCAGCCAGGTTCGCTATCCTTGCAGCAAATGCTCCGGCAACAAACCCTGCATCTATGTTGACAACAGCCAGCACAGAGCAAGACTGGAGCATTGAGAGAAGAGCAGCCTCGCCTTTGCCGCCTGCCCCGTAACCTGTGGAGACAGGGACACCAATAACAGGCACATCAACAAGCCCTGCAACTATCGCTGGGAGTGTCCCCTCACGTCCTGCTGCTACGACAATTGCATCTACGCCCTCTGATACAAGTTTACCTAGTTCAGGGAAAAGCCTGTGTATACCAGCAACGCCTACATCATATATGGTACTGACCGTGCAGCCCATCTCAACAGCGATCTCCTTTGCCTCTTCTGAAACCGGAATATCAGCCGTTCC
>JAHIFK010000062.1 GCA_018900975.1 Methanobacteriota archaeon | reverse complement strand
TGGCTATACATCACACAGCTAATGGATATGAATGATTGCTTGATAACTAATATAACAGGTATTAATCTAGAAGTGTTTCCGGTTTCGGGATTGATCCATGTAGTTTGAAGTGTACCCTCCCATGTTCCCTCCAAACATGGGAATGGAACCAGCCATTTCTGAAATACATTGTATTTCCATCCCCACTTAATAAACAGTAGCCAAAGCACGGTATCAATAGAAACAACAGTAGGAAGATGCTTTAGGGCTTCCCACGAAACCTTGAGTTCAGTTCCAGTCACATAAAGAATTAAGACCCAGATTAGCACGGAAAAGATAACCAACATACTAATAAAAGCTTTCGCATTTAAGTTCTTCATATCACCCATACTGCACACCTACTCGAAACCTATGTAATCCCACGCAGCAGATAAAAAACTGTGAGCTTGCTCACGGCTCCAAGGCTGGCCCGATCGAAAGAGATACTTTAATTCATTTACTTCACCCCATTCTTTGCATTGAGTTTCATCCAGCGTCTTATTGAATGTATTGGCTAGGACGGACCGAACATCAGCTGTGTATAGATCATTATTAAAACCTTCATTGGGGGCATTCCAAACCAAGCACTCTATTAAGAATGATGGGATATTGTTTGCCGCCACAACCTTATCATCTTGCATCGTATTTCGTAGATTTTTAAGAATTCGTATAACTCTTTTATAACGTCTCGAAGTCGCATTATTCTTTTCAATCCCATTATCATAGGTTTGCTTAGGCCAGTTTTTTATTAGATTTCCATCATCCGTTTTAAAAGCAATTCCGAGTATATAATTATCTGAACCATCGGATTTATATCTCCTATGCTCAAATGCCGGTATAACATCGGCATCGACCCGATAACTGTTAGCATGAACATCAAATGCTTTTTTCCCGCGTCTAACAGAACTTGCTCCAAATCTATCGATAAGTGCTTTATGAACAAGATTTTTAAATTCAGAGAATTCTAGAGCGCTTTGCACTCGACCATAATCCTTATCTGTCTTACCTGCTGGATAATCAGAGAAAGCTATCGAATTTAAGCAGACACAAATATCAACGTCACTATCGACTCTTATATTCGTACGAGCCCGATAAGATCCTTGGGCAAATACAGAAATATCCATTCCCGACAATTTAGGATGTGCTGCAATAGCTTTTTTGATTGCAGATTCAGCATTATCACATTTCTCCTGTTCTGTTTTCCCAGGGCCTTGAGCCCAACTTTTAAATGTTTCCTCCCATTCAGCATTCATATTTGCTCCTTATAATTCCTATATCCACCTCGCCTGAGATGAGCTTCGGCGACAGCAGGTCGAGGTTCAGGCGCACAAGTGTGGCGCGAAGGCGTAGTATGAGAACCACTTCGCTGGATGTTTCCCGCCCAAGCGTGCCATTTTCTCCGAACTTTTCGTAGAAGAAGTTAGCGGTTTCCCAGCCAAGCTCGTGAAAGAGTTCGATGGCAGGCTGTTCGATAAGTGAGTCTTCAGAGTAGTCGTTGCAAGTAGTAATCACGATCTCATCCTTTATTGTTTAGCTTTCCATCCCTCGACAATTTTGTTAATAGCTACTATAGTTTTACCAAACTTTTCAACCGTTTCTTCAGGCATATCTGAAAGTTTCTTTTTAGGTAAATCTTGCATTATTTTTTTGGCTACTCTCCCTTTATTAAATGATGCAATACCCCTATCTTTTAGAGCCTCTTCGACTCGATCAATGATAGGCTTGTTCTTTTCTTTCCTAACCTCAAGCAGCTTATCACCTAGTTCCAAACTGTATGCTGCATTTACGTGTTCAAGATAATAATCTTCTGAAAATAAGTCTTCGAGTGTACAAAAGTGTTTAATTCCCAATGTATTTCCCAGCAGAAGTACATGCTTGTCATCCAAAATCCATTGATGAACTAACTGCTCATAGGCACTCTTTCCCTCCTTGTCAGAGTCCAAAAGGACTGCAACATTGAGATTTTGCCCATGAAGTATAGTACCGACATATGCAACCTTAGTGGCGCCTCCGGCAGGCGTTATTACTAGCTGCTCATCAATTCCTTTTTGTCCCGCTTCCTGAAACATGGAAGAAAGTGTTATCAGGAACCAAAAATCTGTAACGCCCTCGACAATGAGATTATATTGCCCCACAAAAAGGGATTGGCTCCACGAAAGTCCAAGAGCCGCTTGGAGTGTAAAACGAGCATCTTTATCAGCAGTAGCCCAATTTTTGTGAACCTTCGTTCCTTCCGTCTCAACTTCCTCTGCAACATAAATATTATCAAGGCGAGTGAAATCTATCATAAAAGGAAGGTGGGTAGTATAGATCAACTGGTTATTCTTAGCATATTCCTTCATTCGGGCAAGTAGATCTCTCTGAGCTGAGGCATGTAAGTGCAGACCGGGTTCATCGAGAAGGATAACCGCATTCTTGAACATACCTTTAGTTTCGTACATGAATGTCATGTCGAATGAGAAGAACCACTGGAAACCTTTTGAACGTTCCTCCAGAGGGACAAGAACGTTGCTATCGGCATCTTTTACAAACGTAATAAAGTGCTGTCCATCGGCATGAAAATCAATTTCATACTTTTTTTGTGTCCAGCGGTCAGCAATCTCCTTTGTCAAAGTTTGACTTGCATCATTCATGTCTAAGATACGCTGTTCTCTATCTGCTTGATTGCCTTTTTTAACCTCATCATCCAGATTCAAGCCTGCCATTTCCATAATTAAAATGATAGTTCTATCTTCATCAGTTAGTTTGTTATGATCCTTTCTTTC
>JAHIFK010000061.1 GCA_018900975.1 Methanobacteriota archaeon | reverse complement strand
CTCATATTCAAGCTCCCACTTATCGCTAAATCTTTTCAGGAAAAGGAGTATTAGAATGAACTTATAGTCAACCCTGGTCCTTATGAGGTCTGCCGCTTTTTTTAATAGCCCTTCAACCTCTCCCCGGTCTAATTTGTTATTGTTAAGAGCAAAAATTTCACCAATAATTTTTTCTTTGCTTTTGAGTATATATAGTCTTTTTCTTGCATCAGATGGATCTAGTTCGTCAGTCAGCCATCCAGCTTTACGTATTTCTGAAAGATAAACGGGTATTTCTTCCCTTTTATCTTTGTTCTTATCTCCCAATATTTTTGCGGCTTGATCAATATTAAATTCAGAATCACTGAACGCACCCCACAATAAAGAATATCTTTTCTCGACCCATGTAGGTACTTTGAATTCCACCTTTGCCATGAGTACTTCATTTATTCTATAAAGATATAAACCTATTGCTTATCAATAAGTTATTTAATAATTAACTTATTATTTGAAATAAGTATTGCATGATTTTTAAATCTCTGTTATAAATAAACTTACTTTTACTCACCCGGGAACTCATGCCCGCAGTTGGGGCACAGTACCATCCCGCATTTCATAAATCGCGGGCAGGCTTTGCATCCCTCGTTATTTTTGGCATCAAACCTGAACCCGCAGAGAGGACATTGTGTTTTCATAGCAGGTTGAAGTACTGGATGATCCTCAGGGCAAGTCCGCCGATAATGATCGCAAGCGCTATCGTGAAAGCCATGATACCAATCGCCCGCTTCCATCCCAGTTCGCGCCCCAGTACCGCAATAGTCGCAACGCACGGGATGTATATTGTGTTCACAAGAGCGTACACGAAAAGCTGCGTCGGGCTCATGAACAGCAGCAGGTTGCTGGCACCTCCGCCGTACTGCACAACAGCGAACGTAACCAGCAGTTGCAGCGCAAGCTCTTTCCTCAGCACCGCAAATATCAGGGTCAGCCCTGCAACAGGAGGAAGACCGAGCCAATCTTCCACAACTGGCGCGAGCGGTTCTGCCAGCTTCCAGAGGTATCCTGTCTCGTAAAGTGCTCCCAGGACAAGAGAACCAATAACCACGATTGGGAAAGCCACGAACACGAAGTCCTTGAACCTGTACCAGGTCTTCTTGAGGATATTTGAGATTATGGGGGCCCTGAAAGGGAACATCTCCATGACAAGGCCTGAGGAACTTCCGGGCATCACTTTGTTAAGCCCGACACCTACAAAGAAAACAAGCCCCAGAATTATGATATATATCACCACAGCAGGCTTCCAGCCCACGAATAGCGAGACCGCGCCCAGGATAACAGCGGTGCGGGCGCTGCATGGTATGAGTGTGATAAGGGTACTGGCGATCGTTCTCTCCCGCATCGTAGTGAGCACGCGCGTACCGATTATGGCAGGCACGTTGCACCCTGCGCCTGCCACGAGCGGTATTATCGCCCTGCCGTGAAGCCCGAATTTGTGCATCAGCCTGTCAGTGAGGAAAGCCACAGAGTTCAAGTACCCCGTGTCTTCAAGGAATGCAAGCAAGAAATAGAACGTGAGGACATAAGGGATACCCACAGCAAGCGCTGCAAGGATGCCCGCGTCAAAGCCCCAGACAAGAGTCTTCCCTATATGCCCGCTGCCGAAGACCGCGAATATGGCGCCGTCTATCAGAGGGGACAAATACGCAGCCCATAAGTCGCTGAAAAGGGTTGAGAGAATGTTCCCCCCATAGAACAGGAACCCGAAGATGATCGCCAGGACGCCCAATAAGAGCGGGATCCCTGTGAAGGGCGACGTTGTGTAAGCCCATATTTTATCCGACGCTGCTGGTGTTACATCGCCCTGCACCTGCGAGGATATGGTGCCTGCAAGTCCATGTCTTTCGCGGGCTATCCGAATTGGCGTCTTCTCCCCATGTTTTTTTTGTATATCCATGCTTATTTTTTTTACTTCCCCGATAAGGAAATTTCCCTCTGCATGTTTTCCTACAAGCTCGATAAACTCAGGGTCTTCTTCAAGAAGCAGCAGTGTAAGAGCCCTCGGAGAGATTCCAAAATCATATCTGGAAAGCAGGTCTTCAAGCTTTCTGAGGTTGGTTTCGATATCAGTCCCGTATCGGACATTATATCTTATATCATACTTCTTTCCCGCAACCTCCACAGCCTTCTGTATAAGTTCGTCAAGACCCTGCCCTGTTGTAGCGATGGTAGGCACTACCGGGATGCCAAGTAGCTCTGAAAGCTTCTCAGTATCAGTTACGATTTTTCTCTTTTCAGCCTCGTCTATCAGGTTAAGAGCTGCCACAATGGGAATGCCAAGCTCGATGAACTGGAGCGTCATGTAAAGGTTCCTTGCAAGGTTCGTAGCGTCAAGGATCATTATCGCAGCGTCGGGATTGGTATCAAGCACCGCCCTTCGCGCCACCCACTGATCTTCTGACACCGCGCCCAGGGCATAGCTGCCTGGAAGATCGATTATCCCGATACGAAGATCTTTGAACATTGTAGTTGCTATATTCAGTTCTACCGTCTTTCCTGGATAGTTGGCAGTCACAACACCCATCCCTGTGAGACGGTTGAAAATGCTTGATTTCCCCACGTTGGGATTTCCTGCAAGCACAAAAACGAGATCCGTGTTCCCCTTTATTTCCTTTAGCGCACCGTGGCACGAAAGCATCATTTCACCTTTATCTTTGAAGCGACCTCTCGCCCCAGCGCGTAGCGCGAACCGGCCACGCACACAATTAGAGGGCCTCCGAATGGGGCGACCTCTTCCACTTTAACGCATACATCAGGCATCAGCCCAAGCGACGCGAGATATTTTAGCATCTTGGGGTCTTCCTCGAACACATTCACAATTATCCCCTTTTCGCGGGCTTTTAGTTCAGAGAGCGGTTTCACCTTTTCTTTAATGAGCTTCCCATCCCTGTCAGGAATGGGATGACCGTGCGGGCAGGTCTTCGGGTTTCCAAGGCTTTCTGCTATGCGGTCTTCCATCTCAGGGCTTATGGCGTGCTCAAGCCTGCACGCCTCATCGTGCACTTCGTCCCATTTGAAACCGAGAACGTCAGTGAGCAGGCGTTCTGAGAGCCTGTGCCTCCTGATGACCTTTTTGGCAAGGGATTTTCCCTCATCTGTAAGACAGACCCCTTTTTCAGAGTGGAACACAAGACCTTTTCCTGCGAGTTTTTTCACCATTTCCGAGACCGAGGGGGCCTGGAGTTTCAGGTGTTCTGCAAGGCGTGATGTGCTTACAGGATGCTGCTCTTCCTGGAGTTTGTAGATGGATTCAAGGTATTCTTCAGTTCTTGAATTATCAGCTTCCATTTTTTGTATTCCTTTATATTGTATTAGGCATGCCTAATTTTATGATTTTGCATACCTATAAAGCTTTCGGCTAGATGGGTGTGTCAAAAAGTTTGTTGTTGGGGTCTATCATGAAATATTTAACAATAATAACATAAAAGATCAAGCAAAAACCCAAAATCAAAAAATATAAATAGTCAACATTCTTATATTGACGTATGTTCCTGCCAGTCAATGACAAGCAGTTCGAGTTCTGGAAGCTAAGGCGCGGCGGTCTCCCCAACATCAACATCGCGCGCTCCTTCAATATATCGAAGCAGGCAGTGTCCATGGCGCTTATCACAATGGAAGAGCGCATAGAAAATACGCTGCTTGAGATGGCAAGCGCTAACCAGATAGAAGTCGTGAAGATCAATGCAAAGCGCGGTATCCTGTTCGGGAATTCTGTACCCTTCAATACCGGCGCCATAATATTCGTATCTGCAAAGCACGGGATGCAGGTATGGTATAAGCATAAAGGGAATTGCGGTGTATGCACAAGATATACGCAGTGCATCGAACTGCTGTGGGATTTCGCTGATGAGATGAAGCTCAGGCTTGAAAAGACTGATGACCCCACGAAACTGGCTGAGGAATTGTTTGAGAAGTTAAGAGGGCTGGCATGACAACATTTTCAGAAAATATCAGGAAATTGATGGGCTGGTGCCCATCAGTAAATTCATGGACATACAAACCAGAACAGGCTGTAGAATTTGCACATCCGCCAATTAGCCCGATCAATGGGAGAATGAAGGGTCAACCGTTCCTGTCAGGCAATGTTCTCTTCCCTGCCAATGGAATCCAGTTGACCCTTTGTTCTGTAATTGGTTTCTCTTTACTTTTTAACTTTTCACGTCATCTGGATTATCCAGTTTTACTTATGGGCGGCATTGTGATGTGCGTTCTGGTTTACTTTTTAGCTGTCAAGTCTTTTCAGGCAAGCATTCGCATTGATGAAAATGGTGTACACTATAAATCCTTCAGGCTAAAAGATATCACCCTGAACTACAGTGACATAAAATCGATCAAGTCCGTTAAATGGGACAATAATAATTCTACAAAAAAGACATGGATATTGCTGGCAGTATGAGCTTTCACCATACTATTCTATAATAACCGATAAGAACACTGCTGACAGGATGCGCGCAAGCATTGAACAGAATATGGGAGGCGGTCTTACTTGAGCACGACGCCTGATTACGCAATTGGATGGGGGACGCTTGCATTGATCAATGCAGGGATCGCACAGGGGAAGAACAGGAGCGGTCTTAACTGGTTTATCCTTTCGATTTTTTTCGGCCCGATCGCAACATTCGTACTGGTTGCATTTTGTGATAAAAAAAGGAGGAAACTGCATGATAAAAAGAATAGGAATTGTGGTACTTGCGGTCATATTGGTCAGTCTTTTCTCTGGCTGTACAGAAATGTCCGCAGACCAGATCGCAGAGAAGATGAAAGAAAAACAGGGCACTATCAAGGACTTTTCAGCTACGATGGTCATGTCATCATCGTTAATGGGAAATGATCTTAATCTAAAAGCAAAAATATTGAACAAGATGTCGGGAAAGAGCCGTATAGAGTATCTTGAGCCTGCGGAAATGGCAGGTCAGGTCATGGTTAACGACGGCAATAGCATCTGGTCATACGATCCCAGGACCAACGAGGTAACAAAGATGGATCTGGCAGAGAAAGATAACTCATTTGAAATGGATTACACATTCATAAAAGAACTTCTCAACCAGACTGACATAACCTACCAGTCAACTGAAAAATTTGAAGGACGCAATGTATATATTATCAAGGCTTCTCCAAAAAATGCAGGCATGATGATGGGCGGCAGATACAGCATGTTCGTGGATAGCGAAACATGGATGCCACTTAAAATAGACATGTTGGATAAGGATGATAAACTGATTATCTCCATCGAATACAGAGAAATAAAGTTCAATACAGGAATACCTGACAGCGAGTTCGAGTTTAAGATCCCGGCAGGAGCGAAAGTTATTACGCAGGAACCGATAACACTGCCAAAAGAGTTGACGCTTGAAGAAGCAAAAAAGCAGGCAAATTTCACGATCTTATCCCCGTCTTATCTCCCGGCTGGATATACTTTTAAGAGTGCAACTGTAATGAAGTTTGACAGGATAGAGATGGTAAACTTGTTATATATGGATGGAACGAAGGCTTTCTCCATCGTTGAAAAGCTAAAAGAGGATGCTCCGGCTGTAGACATGGGTGGAGTCGAAAAGGTAAGCATCAACGGCGCTGAAGGTAAACTGATAAGCCTTCCGATCGGCGGCAAAATGCTCACCTGGAGCGGCGCAAAACTGGATTTTATGATGTCTTCCGAATTGAGCAGGGAAGATGTAATAAAGGTGGCAGAGTCTATGAAATGATCAGGGGTAATATATCAGGAACTTACCGGTGAAACATTGAACGTGAAAAATATTTCCATTGATGGCGTTTCAGAAGGACGCAACATCCTCTATGAGGAGAAAGCCCCCTTTAGCAGCGCGACACAGTGGATAGTAATCCTGGGCGGATTTATCCTGGCAATGTTCTATTTCTTGCAGTTCTTTTTTTCCCTTGTTGATAGATCGCCAGGGCGGGAAACGATCCGGCTTATGGTAGTTGTTCTATACAGTTTTATCATGTGGAGCTTTTTAGGCATGAAGTTTCGGATAACAGACAAAAGCGTTGAGGCTGTGATGCCTCCTTTTGTCTATAGCATTCCATTATCTGAGATCACAGGAATGAGAACCATCGAAAATATCCAATGGCAAGCAGGCTGGGGTCTTTGGGTATGGGGTGATCGCCTCGCTTTTATCAGCATGCATAAGGATGCTGTTGAAGTAGGAAAAGGAAAGGGTTTTTTCAAAAAAGTATTACTGACGACCCGTGATCCTGAAGAATTCATTGACATGGTTAATAGATATACGCAAAATAAAATAAAATTTAAAAAAACAGGAGGTAAAAATGTACTTAAAAAAATCAATCAGACATGGGCTTGAAGTAACTTTAACAATGCTCATAACACTGGTTTTGTCAGCTAATGCAGTACCTTCGGAAAATGGAGAGTGTCATATTAAGTCAGGAAATAACGAACTTAGCAAAAAGGATTTGATTTGTATCAAAATGAGTTATCTTTAATACGTTCGGGTAATCGATATTTGCTGCAATGTAACAAGATGTCAGATTGACCTGCCCACCGGCAAGAGGAGGACTACATCCCCCAAATAACGGTTTGGTTTGTGTGACATTCATTGATGTGGGATCCCCGTTTGAACTGCTGTTAAAAGATATCGTCACTTCAAATTGATTATTCTTATAATCCCTGACCATGAAAATAAAATCGGCGTTGCTTTGACTTCCAGCCATTTTGATATCCTGAACAATGAACTTATTGATGCTGGTACTTTTCGGCAGATTTACGCACCCTTGATAAATATCCCATATATACCGCCCGGGGAAAGAACAGCTGCTATTATCTATAACATACGAATTATAATCTGTAAAATTATTTACAATGTCATTTGTTATGTTATTAGAGATAGCATAGATAACGGTGTTGGTATCAGTAAATCTGATAGTACCAGAATAGATATTATTCGGGGATAAAGAAGAAGTAACAGGTAAAGAAAGATTTCTTAAGTTAAATCCTGAAATGTTCGTTATCCTGATCTCTCTGTTATCTACAGTGTATTGAGAACCAGGCAGACTTGATACAGGAAGCATATTAGCCCATAGTTCCGGATACTTTGTCTCAATAGTTACATTCATAGTAGATATGCCCTCAGTGAAAAAGTATTGAGTGACTGGAAATATGTTATACGTTTCAACTTCTGCCGAATTGATGGCTTCAACGCCATTCAAAAAGGGAATAAAAATGCCATTATCTGTTATAAGGTTGTTCACTTCATCCGAATAGTTCCAGTTCCCAAAGTCGTTGATAACTATTCCATGTTCATATACAAGTTTTGGAAAATTAGATAAGCCTTTCAGTTCATAAATAATTCCGAGAGATGTATAGTTTTCGTTAATAATAGTACCATTTGAATTGTAACTTATGTTTATTTTAACAGGATAAGTTGTAATACTCCCATAGGCTCCCTGTCCTGGATTGCGAAGTGAAAATCGCTCAGGATACCTGACTCCGGTATGTAAAATACTTGTTATCGGCAAATTATTTAATGAAGAATATTCAAAGTCTGAACCCAAATCGAGAAAATCCTGATACACAACGTCAAACGCCTGTTTTTCGAGTTCTTTGTTCCATTTGGGAACCTCATAAGCCTGAATTCCCCCAAGAAAAACAACAATAATTAATAGAATGAACATTGCTCCCACAACTTCTGAAACTCCATTTTCATTATTGGATAACTTCATAACATCCTCTATATGAACACCACAAAAAAAATATAAGCTGTAATCATCATGAACATAGAATGCTTAAGACCATCAAAGGGGCTTTCACCTATCATCTGTCCGGCGATGATCCCTGAAAAAAATCCCTGGATGACCGATGCGTGCATGAACAGGGTTGAGTATTCTTCCTTTTGTGTACTTATCGAGAGCATACCCGAAGGGCCGGAGTATGCGGGTATCTGCGGCAGGAACATCGTTGCAAAAACATAAAGCACGAGCATGAAAACAAAAAACGATATATAAACTACGATAAGGTAAGTGAACAGGACAGTGAACTTCTGTTTCATGAGTTTTTCAGACAGGTCTGAATCACTTGCAGCCACTCGTAATGTATCTTTTATGTTTGCAGTGGACTCACTTGCTTTAGTAATAAGTGTGACGATCCTTGAT
>JAHIFK010000060.1 GCA_018900975.1 Methanobacteriota archaeon | reverse complement strand
TATTTATTATGTGAATAAATATCAAGAATATCGATACCCATAGGAGTATCAAGATATATTTTTTCTTTGATGTTCAATTCACGCAGCATGAAGAGGATCTCTTCAGCCCTATCTACGGAAAAAATGGGTATCAAAAGTCTTGAGGTATTCTTCTTGATCGATTCAACAGCAGCTTTCAATTGCGATAATATTTCAATATGGCTTTTTTCAAGGTTTCGATTTCCGTATGTACTTTCGATGATAAGATAATCACATGTATCAGGAGGTTTTGGGATAGAGTGAAGGCTGGATGAGCCACCGCCAATGTCACCCGTATATAAGAGGGAAACCGGCTCTTCTATGAAAATAGACGAACTACCCAGGATATGTTCTGATGGGATGAATTTGATCGTTATCTTTTTTTCATCATCCTGCCATTGTGGGTAATCTTCATTTACTGGAACAAAAAGGCTTTTTGCTTTTTTTACATCATCTTCTGAAAATAATAATTCTTCGCCTTCTTCTTTCTGAATTCTTAAAGAGTCATCCATTATTCGAAAAGTTATTTCCCTTGTTGCAGGAGTGGTTATGATCTCACCTTTGAACCCTCTCTGGCATAACATCGGCAATCTGCCGGTATGGTCATAATGTGCATGGGTCAAAAAAATATAATCTATTTCAGCCGGATCAAATGCGAGAGGCGCTGAATTCTTATCTTTTGCATCAGTTCCCTGGAAAGCTCCTGCATCAAGAAGTATTTTCTTATCATCAATGGTCAGGAGATGCATTGAACCTGTGACTTCACATGCTGCACCGCAAAATTGGATAGTGATTGGACTGGACATAGTTTTGTGTAGTAGGTTTTTTTTAGTATAATAAGGAGGTTATCTTATATTATGGATATGCTTCTATTAAAAATCTTACAGTCGTTCAATATAATTATTCGGCTGACATTTATAAGCCCTTAAATTAAAATCGACCAGCCAGATTTACCACTGAAAAGACGGTTTATTGATGCTTAGAAAAGGATTTAAAGGGAAAGAACTATACTGTTAGCGAAGATCGTGCCAATGATATGAGGCAGCAACATAAGACCGCTGTTATTGACATATATATCCCTTTGTTAGCGAAGAACGTGCAAATGATATGAGGCAGCAACTTTTCGATCACATCTGGTTCATAGGATTGTTTTGTTAGCGCCAACAGCAATGGTTGTTTGCCTGAAAGAACACGAAGCGACAAACAGGCAACGGAATTTTTATTTAAAATTATTAATGGTGAGTTATAAAACTCAAATAGCGCAAGCAATCGCAGGATTAGCCGTCCTGCGAGTGCCAAAAGTGCGCTTACCGCCTGTAAAGGAGGCAGTATGTACGAATAAAGAATCAAGACCACTTAAACCATTCGCTCGATCAGAGCGCGAAGAGCTTAGAGAACACTTCGTTAAGCGTGCAGGTGAAGCGCCAATACCCAACCCATTCGACCCGGAATCGATGCGCTCATGGGACGAATATGTGCAGGAGATGCACGAACTTGAACGACCCCTCTTGAAATTCCCCACAGCCGACGCCCAATATGCTGCACTGATGCATTTCTGGAAGATGTATGGGCTCATCGAGAGACCTCCTGCAGCCAGGAAATACGAGAAAGTGACCATGGAAGAAAAAATCAAAGCCTTCAATCTGCATCATGCGGGAAAGAGCTTGACCGAGATCTCAAAAGAGCAGTTAAGTCCTGCACAGCAGGAAATGAACTGCGATAGGATTGAGAGGAAGCACAAACCCCTCTCGAAAGATGAAATCAGCAGGATCCGTCTCATGCGGCAGTCCGGGTCAAGTCTCAGGGACATCACTGAGAAGATGGGGCGGACCCACTCCACCATCGAAATCTCAGGTAGACACATTACATCTGGTTAGCCGCAACCACGGCTGACCTCTCCTTTTTTTTGCTGCATGTCTGTTTCTATTGCTCAGGCGCGTCTATTTCTTCCTCTTTCTACTTCGGTCTTGTTCAAAACTCAGATTCACCGCGCCAGCATTTTACTCCTCTTTCTTCTTGTGACGGCGCGCCTTCGGCGGTTCTTGCGCGAGGTTTGCAGATGGATGGACAGGATTTAAATAAGCAGGACCTGTGCGAATTATCCTCCTGAGCGGAAGGAGAACGAATAACATGAAACTTGAAATTGAATCGGATAACAGTCACATCCTGGGGCTGGCAGCAAAGACCTTTGAGATACTTTCCCAGTGCAAGGGATATCCATACGGTAAAGGATGCCATGAATGCAAGTATGCTGATGATGAACAATGACAGGTTAGTCTCCAGCCACGTCTAACCTGTTCCTTTTTTTTGTTGGCTGTCCGTTTTCTATAATTTCCCCACAGATTCGTCCTGTACCTTTTTACCCTTCTTTCCTGCACTGTTTTTCCCCTTCCAACGATTTTGTTCTTCACCATATCCCGGTGTTTTTTCAATTCAATATTCATACGGGTCATAATATAGGTGTAAAAAATTCAACCCCTTAATGAACTTAACAATTTATCTTAAACAGTTGCAGATTTAATTACATGAATATAATATACAAAGTCCCGGCGCTTCGCGAAATCCCATGCAACCTGCAGCTCACAGAAAAAAGCAACAACACAACCGCAAAACAATTAATTAACTATAAAAGTATATATATCTAGGCGCTCAGAAAAACCCATGGCAACCTTAATCATGCGATTAGAGCATCATCACTATATTTATATCCCGCCTCAACCTGAATAGAAAATCGTGTTATTCGAACACCTCATCTACTCCACAGCCATCGCAATAATAGCAGGCATGCTCTGGTATAAGTACACAGGCAGAGACCCCTCCTGGATCATCATAGCCAGCGCTTTCGCACCCGACTTCGATGCATTCGCCGGGAGTCTGTTCAAGAAATTCGATATGAGCATCCTCATCAACGGCGCTCCCATCAGGCACGGGGATTTCCACAACATAGCCTTCCTGCTGCTTTTTGCCACCGCGGCGGCGCTGGTGCTGAGGTTGGCGGGCATGAAGTTGGGGGATTCGTTCATGTTCGCAGGGATTGGCTTTGCAGCGCATATGTTTGAGGATGCGCTGATAGCGAATCCGGCTTATGCTTTTTTCTGGCCGATATCTGATCAGAAGTTCGGGATAGGGTTATTTGATTATAAGCCTGATCTTTATGATATAGCAAGTACGGATGTGTTTATCGTGGGAGTGATATTCCTGGTCTTATGTGGGGGGATAAGAGCTTTTTATGAAGGGAAGGGCGGCATCAGGAGGATTGCGAGAACGGTTGGTATTGCGGCTGCAATCATGATATTAATGGTACCTGTGTTTGTGGCTTTTGATATTAATATGATGGAAAGAATAAATAATAATGTTCATAGAGATTTCATTTATGAATGGTCGTTCACGCAGAATGCATCATGGGACTCGACAGTTTTTCATAATGGCAGCCATTCAGCACGGATCGAGATTCAAGGGAATGAAAGTAAAATTTCAGGGGTATGGAGTAGCAGCAAAATTCCTGTAAAGCCGGATACTAACTATACTTTTTCTTCATGGGGCAGGACAGAAAGAGCGGGGGGAAATAACTCACCTGCAGTTCGAATCGTAGAATTGGATACTAAAGGTAAATGGATAACACAGACCACTATAGGTTTTGGCAAGGAAACAAACAACTGGACTCAAAAGCAGACAATATTCAAAACCCGAAGTAATACAAGTTTGGTTTATGTGTATGGAAATATATGGAAAGGCTACGGAACATTCTGGTTTGATGATGTAGGATTATATGAAAATGGAACTTATAATAATTTGATCGATAATAGTGGATTTGAGGAACCTACAAAAAGTTATTTCAGATCACGTTTTGAAAAATAACCATAGACATCTTCTATATCGCGTCGGTGCCAGTCATAACCCCAAGCAACCACACACGTAAAAGAACACACACCCCTTTAAATACATTTCAGAACTTAATAACCCCCAACTCAAATGCAAAAAAAACTCCGCTCCCTCTACACCGACCCCCTCTACCGCAACTCCCTCGCCCTAATGCTCAACTCAGCTATCGGCGCATTCTTCGGCCTTCTCTTCTGGATAGTGGCGGCAAGAACGATGCCTGCAAAAGAAATCGGTCTCGCAACCGCAGCGATCTCAGCAGCCGCGCTGATCGTGGGGCTATCGAAGCTCGGACTTGATGCAGGGCTTGTAAGATATCTTCCTGAGTCAAAGAATAAGAACGGGCTGTATAGCACGATCGTAATGGTGACGCTGGTTCTTGCCCTTGTCCTTGCAGCAGTTTTCATGCTGGGGATCAATATCTTCTCTCCTGCCCTTTCATTCATTCGTGAGGGCTGGTTTCTGCCTGTATTCTTTGCTTATATCGCTGTTGTTTCCATCTATTCTGTCCAGAATATAGCATTCATATCCATAAGGCGCGCGGATTTGAGTTTGATCCAGAACCTGGGATTAGAAAAAGAATACCGATCCTGTGCTATTGATCGCAGGGAGGGGCGGTGGTAGGAGTGTTTTCATGGCGGGGGCTGGAATTTATTTTCGATGGCGGCGCACAACATCTATCCAAATGAAGGGGCTTGGTTTAACATCACGCATATACTTACACTGTCCGGCGCGCCGATCAGAAGCCGAAGCAACCTAATAAATAGGGGTATAGAATAAGCTTTAAAGGATGAGAGCAACAATATTAAAATGTGAATGTTATGGGAATAAAAGCGATTTTTAGAGATGAAGTAATAATGCCCCTGGAGAAGTTGAACTTCCATCAAGGAGAAGAAATAGAAATAGTAGTGAGAAGCAATATGACAAAAAAAATGGCTGGTATCGTGAAATGCTATCAGGGATTAGAAGATGTACATGAAAAATATGAATCCGATATTCATAGATGCTAATATA
Source organism: Methanobacteriota archaeon (assembly GCA_018900975.1). Taxonomy (GTDB): domain Archaea; phylum Halobacteriota; class Methanosarcinia; order Methanosarcinales; family Methanoperedenaceae; genus Methanoperedens. The sequence continues at coordinate 972 of JAHIFK010000060.1, read as the reverse complement.
TTTACATATTTTCTGACAAATCATCCGAAATATGGGGAAAAACCCTTGAGCCTGTGGAGAAATTTTATGAATATCTGGAATATCTTTCTTCTTTAGGAAGCTTGAAAGTATTGAATCTCGATTATTCTATCTCGAAAACTGCACTAATGATTTCAAAAGAATATGGTTTATTTCCAAGGGATGCTTTGCATGCAGCTTGCTGCAAAGCTTATGGAATACCTGATATAGCGACAAATGATCGTGATTTTGAAAACATTGAATGGTTAAATATATGGAAACCTTGAATATATTATCAAATATCACACACAAAGAGCTACAGATGACGCAGAGGAAACAGAGAGTACAACATCATAATCCATGAAATCTGTGAAATCCGTGTCTCAGGGACGTTTTTTAGACACGGATTTACACTGATCCACACAGATTTTTCGTACATATTGTATGCCATTCGGTGCCCTCTTTGGTTGATCATCGATCCTGCGCTATATATCTTTAAAAACCTGCTTATAAAAACCTCTGGCGCACAATATGAACCCCACGCAACCACGATGCACAACCGTTTTTCACCGCAAAGAACGCAAAGAACGCAAAGCCACGATAGAACCCAGAACCACCCGGAAACACAAAGATACCCTCTCATCCACATCCAGCCCCAATAAGCCATCATGCCCAAAAAAACACACCCCTTTAAATACATTTCAGGAGTTAATGACACTAATTAAAATGCAAAAAAAACTCCGTTCCCTCTACACCGACCCCCTCTACCGCAACTCCCTCGCCCTCATGCTCAACTCAGCTATCGGCGCATTTTTCGGCCTCCTCTTCTGGATAGTGGCAGCAAGAACGATGCCAGCAAAGGAAATCGGTCTTGCAACCGCAGCGATCTCAGCAGCCGCGCTGATCGTGGGGCTATCGAAGCTGGGACTTGATGCAGGACTCGTAAGATATCTTCCTGAGTCCAAAAATAAGAAC